>CAYTDR010000462.1:0-6581 GCA_964436185.1 uncultured Candidatus Obscuribacterales bacterium
GCTACATCGACTCACTCAAGTATCAGACCATCCGTCGAGAATCTGTAACCCCCCGAGATTTGGAAGTCGCCTTCTCAGACATCATGGTCAATAGAAGAACGATCAACTCGGTCGGTCCTGCCATCAACTCCGGAAGAGGGATGTTCTTGTTTGGTGAACCTGGCAACGGCAAAACATCGATTGCAGAACGTATCGTCCGCAGCTTCAAGGGACACATCTTCATTCCGTACGCGGTCGAATGCGACGGTCAGATCATCCGAGTCTTCGACGATCATAACCATGATCCAGTATCAGCAGCCAACTACCCGCGCGATTACGATCATCGCTGGGTGCGCATCCAAAGACCTTGCGTAGTCGTAGGTGGTGAGTTGACCATCGACATGCTCGAGTTGCAGTTCGACTATGGTACCAAGCTCTACGAAGCACCGATTCAGCTCAAGTCCAACTGCGGACTGCTCCTCATCGATGACTTTGGCAGACAGAGAATCGACCACAAGTCGCTGCTCAACCGATGGATCGTCCCCCTGGAAAAACGTGTCGACTACCTGACACTGCACACAGGTAAAAAACTGGAAGTCCCCTTCGAACAGCTCATTGTATTCTCAACTAACCTCAACCCATCGGACCTTGTCGACGAAGCGTTCCTCCGTCGTATTCCATACAAGATCAACATCACCAGTCCGACCGAAGACGAATACAAATGGATCTTCCTGCAATATTGTCAGCGAACCGGCGTTCCGTACAACGAAGAAGCTGTCAACTATCTGATTGAGTCGCAGTATCGCTCCGGTAAACGCTTGATGCGTTGCTGCCACCCTCGAGACGTAGTCGATCAGGTGATCAACCTTTGCGCCTTCCTGCAGACAGAGCCCAGGCTCTCTAGAGAGTATCTGGACCATGCTTGCGCCGTTTACTTCGCGGCGATGGGCAAATAAGCAAGGCGAAACGCGGTTCGCATCATGTGCTCATATGGAGCCTCTTTCTAAGGGGCTGGCTGCTGTGCAGCAGACTGGTGGATGGTGTCATTTTCGGTATCGCTCAGTCCGCCGAGCGTTCAGGCGGCGAAGCTAAGATCAGCAGCCCAAGCGCTGACGTAATGCGAGTAGATCGAGAATCGATCAACGTACGCAGATCGCAAGGAGTGAACCATGAGCAACCTGCCTTACGCCGAGATCCAAATTGCCAATGCTGAGACATTCGCCAAGGTAATCGGCTCTCGGTACGGCGTCGACCTTGCTTATGACAAATCCGGTGCCGCGTGGTTGGATGAGTTCATCCATTCGCGCGGCGAAGATCTCACCGGTGATACCGTGTTCGGTTTGACTCGCCTGGCAGGAAGCTTCCTCGGGGAGTGCATTATAAAAACCTACGAAGGTAGCTGGGACGAAGAGAACGAACGTGTGCAGTTAGCCGATACGACCAGCATAGATCCGTTCTGGATGTTCCAGACGTGCCAGGACAATCGGGCGATGTACAGTGTGGAAGAGCTGTTCAAGGCAGTTCCGAAATTAGCGCTTGTCTGCATAGGCGGACTGTATAGCTACAAGGACGAGGAAAACGAGTCTCCAAGCGTCGTTTGGAAGGTATCTAAAGTGTTGGCTGTCGACCACATGGCGGTGCACCTGCGCATCTACGGCAATACTTTTGATCACTGTCCCTCTCATGTAGACCCGTCCTCGCTCAATACGGCTCTGCCGGATCTGACCAGCTGGATGGCAGAGGGCTCTCCCATTTCAGAATTGGCGGTCGGTCATCTGCCCATCTCCCATGACGGTTTCTGGCAAGACAATCCGAAGCTTCTACAGGTGGAGCCGGTCACCGAAGAAGAGCTAGTCGGGTATCACTGCTGGTTAGGCAAGTAACCTGTCAGTTCTCCGACTTTGCTGGACTTTCTCAAGGGACCAAGAAGCTCGGCTAAGCGAGTGACGGCGAGCGAGCCGGGATTGCCGGGATTTTCGTTGGGCAGGAAGTAGACGAGCGCCTTCCCCCACGAGCACCTGGCCAGATAAATGCCTCTAGTGCCATCGAATTTGATACCGCTACCTTTCCCCCGCAACCAGACTATTTGGACTCCGGTGCCGCTCTTGCTGTCTCCCCGGTTCGCAGCGGAATAGGATAGCGCGTCATCGGCGAACGAATAAGAGCGAGCGTATTGCGCCCGCAGCGGCACCGCCTGTGATGCAGATTTACCTGCGATGACGCAACAGTTCCCCACTCTATAGACATGCACTGCGTCCTGCGGCGGCACCTTCTCCGGGAGCAGTCTGCGCACCGCGAAAAACTTAATCAGCCGCTCTGATTCGAGGCAAGGACCACCGACAATGCGAGCATCGTCACCCTGGATGAACAGCACAAATCTGCTGGTCATGACGACAAGGGTGGATGGAAGAGGCGCTCTCAAGAGCAGAATGGCTAGCCCGACTATCCAGAGAAGAAGCGCATAGGCACGCAATGACTTTATCCGTAGTGCCACCACGAGCGCGATTAGGGTTGTATAGTAAGTCGCAACGGCCAGAAGTCCGGCAGGACCGACTGCAATCATCCCTCCCTGAGCGGAAGATAGGCGCTCCGCCACTACCAACATGTAAGTCAATCCAAGTGAGCTCACTCCATCCAGACAGGCAATCAACCAATCAAGCACCGGAGCCAATAAGGCACAGGCATAGGCAGATGAAAGACTTAGCTGATAGTCGATCAAAAGTAATGCGGCGGTGACAAAACCACATATGGTGATGGGTGCGACCACAGGATCGACAAGAAGATTGGCCAATAAAAAGACTAGGCCAACTTCCCAGAAGTACTGAATCTGCAGTGGAAGCACAGCCGCCTGGGCGAGAAGAATAACGCGAACAGTGTCTATGGCGGTCGATACTATTGGAACCTTAGGGTGCCGTCGAGAGGCATTTTTGCTGCTAGCACCATATATGATACCGGCAGCCGCAGCATAAGATAGTTGCATGCCGACATCCATGACGGAAAGCGGATCGCAGAGTAGCATAAGCAACAAGGTCGAAGAAAGAGCGGCTCCTGTGTTCACCGTTCTGTAGCTCAAGCGCAAGAGCAGAACCAGGCTGCACATAATCGCGGACCTTACCACCGAAGGAGACGGCCCAGCCAGGCAGACAAATGCCAGGATCGACTGAATCGCCAGGGCGACACGTACAGGAGGTGCAGCGCCAAGAAGCCGAGCAAGGAAATAAACGCCTCCGGCTATGATGGAAAGATTGAATCCGGATGCCGCCAGAAGATGCGACAGCCCCGTATCGCGGAATTTCTCGACGATACTAGCCGGAAGCTCAATCGATTTGTCGCCTATCACCATGGCGGATTGAAGCGCACCCTGCCTGTCTCCTATGTTCTTTCGATGAGTTTCTACAATGTGCTCCCGAAATCCCTGCCAATATTTCTGCCACTGCTGGTAATACCGGGCAGAAAAGGCGCTGGCATCGTTGCCCGTCAGCGGAACCTCGTCTTTTCCGCTTAGACACTGCCATGCCTGGCACTGACAAAAAATTCCATCACGATATAGATAGGACCTGTAGTCGAAATCCCATGGGTATATCTTCCCAGCCGGAATCCGAACTCTGCCCGTCACCTTGATCGTCTCGCCCACTTGAAATGCAGGAACGGTAGCGGACTCTTGAGATGGGCTATGCCTCCGATTTGGGTGCCGAACGGATACTAAAACTCGCCCGGCTAGCCGCTCTTCTCCTGGCACAAGAGCTTGCACTGGCTTGACGATCAATCTGCCATTCCCCAGGACCCCGTCGACTTTGCCCAGGAAGCAGACTCTTTTGCCTGCATGATGCACAAGGTCACAACTAGAAGGCTTCGGCGAACGGGCGAGCGCACAAGAAAAAGAAACGACAAGAAGCACACCAGCAGCCAACGCAAAGCGGATTGAGCACGAGAGTTGACGCAAGGAGAGGTAAACAGAGAAAAAAGAGAGAGACAACAAAAACAGCCATTCGACTGGAGAATCTAACAGTACTGAACCAGGAGTCCAGCCGCCCCTGTATGCATCTTCTGCTGAAACTGAAGTGAACGTAACAACGCCCGCCAGAAGGCAGCCGCAAGCGACGGCTAATGAGACGACAGTTGTGCAGGCTATCGGTTTCATCCTGACTGGCCTCGCAAATTGGTTCCTACTCATTTCAACGTAAGAAATCGCCTGGAGGTTCAAGAGAAAGCAGTCGTCTAATGTTTAAACGGCAGAAATTTGCCGTGGAGTGAATTTTTCCCTGAATACGCGCGAACGCGAGCGACAAAAAGAGCGGCGCAAGCACGCCACTCTTTCAAGATTCTTTGCCAGTCGGTTAGTTACCTTCTCCCGGTACGATCCACACTATTGGGATTTCTTCTTGGATCGTCATACTGCTCGTTGATTCGGTTACGAGCTTCAGCCTCGAGCCGATCGGCAATAGGTCTCATTTGAGCCACATCCGGATGACCCGGAATAAGAAAGTCAGCCATGTTGAGCATGTCCTGAATACCGTCGTAGCGCTTCGGTCCACGCATTCCTGGAAGTATCTCATTGCGACCAGCTGCAGTACCGGCAACTCTGTCAAGCGCACCCTGGATGTCTGTTACTCTGCCTGTTTCAAGCAAATTCGCGACTTCGGCCAGACGTGCAAGACACTGATCTCGGAGCGCCTTGGCAAGCAACTGTGTAGCCTCTGGATCGCGCGCCGGATCTGGTCTTCCATTATTCATGACACGGGGGAACAGCCTGCCAAGATTGGTATTCATACCTTCTTGATAAGTCTTGAACCAGGCCAAGTCTTTGTTGATGGTCGCACCGTCGGCGGTAGTACCATAACGATGGAACTGTCGGAGTTGCTGGAAGCACTCCTGGATATTATGTTCACCCATTATCTGGTTGATTCGGCCCTGGACAATATCCTGTTGTCGCTGCAGGTCCTGGGACTCCTGAGGAGACACAGCACGTCCTTCGACAGATTGTCCACGTAGCGGACCGTCGACTAGCGCCCGCGATGCGGCCAGAGCGTTGCGTGAAGCCATGAGATTAGTCACTCCCTCGCCACCAAGATCGATGTTCTGTCCTCTCAAAACATACTCCGGGGTGTCGGTGGAACCAGCATTAAGACGGCTGCCTCTCTCAAGGTAAAACTCACCCAGTGCCCTACCAACAATACCGACCTCTCTATTTGTGAGGTATCGCTGCTCGGGAGTCATGTTGGCGGAGCCCCCTAAATTTCCAGTGGCGACAACCATCGACCGCTCCAACAAGGCGAAACGACGTCCACCCAGCTCTCTCAGTGATGTGACCGCGTTATCGAACGACTCGTTTGTACGAGTCGTTCTGTCAGTTCTCATCAAATCTGCAGATCGGTCCTGTACAGCTCCAGGAGCTTCACGAGAACAGGTCGAGTCCAATATATTTCCTACGACATACGCTGTGCCAACGGCTGCCAATCGGTATCTCCAGTCTCTTACAGGCACAGTCATCGCCAGTCCCATCGGGACAGCATCAAACATAGTGGTTCGACGCATCGATTCAGGCATCCAAGTTGGGGACTCCGGTCCCCACCTGTCCAGTGCGTGTCCAGCACCTAAAGCAAGACCAGTGAAGAGGGCTGTGCGTCCTAACCTCGGTCCCACTCTCGATAGCCAGCTAGCTTCTCTAGCACTGGCCGACATAGCCAGCGCTGATTCCGCCCTCGTCATGTTGGGAATCTGGGACCCAATTGCCATCGGCACGAGCAGACCATCCGTCTCCCAAGAGCGGAAATTGTCGCCGTACATGTAACGCTTGATACCGCGATCAGCTTCGATCAGACCATAAGTTAAGAGCGTGTTGCCAAATCCGGTCGTTAGATTTCGCATAAAACCGCCAGGAGTCATGAAACCTGCTCTCCTAGTGGCATCTGCCTGCAGCGCAGCCTCTAACTGCTTGACCTCCAGGGAAGCCGTACGGGTTTGCAGCAATGCCAGCTCTTCGGCTGTCATGATGGCAGTGCCACCGTTTTCAGCCGTACGAATCAAAGTACCGTGCAGTGCACCGGTTGCTGATGCGTCCATGCCCGCAATCCCTCTGCCCCATACCTGGTTATGGCGTTCAAGGAGACCAGCCTGCAATACTGCGTTGTCAGTCGTATTGAAGAGCCTGCGCATGTTGGCCAGATGTGCTACTTCGTCGGCTGCTGTCACTGTGGTATTGGCGTTTAAATGGGTGAGAACGCGTCGATCCAAGTCAGCGACACCGTTTAGTGCGCTCATGTTGGCTTGAATTTCCGGAGTCATCCGACCCACGACTGTAGAATGCATCGCGATAGGGTCGAAGCCAGCCTGATAGAGCCGAGCAACTCTCGCGGCTCCTCCCTCTCCCTGTGACAACCTTCCTGCTAGTGTCGTCATCCCATAGGTTATCGGCTCTCGCAGTAATGCGGATGATATTCCGGCTACACCTGCTTGAGCTACTGACGAACCGACCTCGAGCCGGCGCGCCTCTCGAAACAGGTCACGTTTACCGTTTACTGCCTGATCAAGAGCTCTTCCGCTGTTACTATTGCCGAACTGTCCTGTGCCAGGCTGCTGAGTATTCCAGTCCTGGCGGATGT
>CAYTDR010000463.1:0-6545 GCA_964436185.1 uncultured Candidatus Obscuribacterales bacterium
TCTTCACCCTCTGGCGCCCGATTGAAAAATGCCGCCACATCCTTCTGCCCGTCTGCAGCCGCAAAACCAGAGGCGTCAGGCAATATCGTGATATGGACTCCCAGACCGACGCCGGTTGTTTTCGCCACATCTTCGACCAGGTTCATCGACTGTCCATCATATTTCACGCGATAGATGTGGTTTCCCTGTCCCCATTTGTCGAGAAGCCCGCGTTCTTTGATCTGGGTAGGCAGACCATAGATCATGACGTTGTCACCGCCCTGGGTGGAATTGACAAACTCGAATCCCTTATATGGATTCGGAGACGGATAGGCTGCCAGGTGGTGGGAGATCGGGCAGGAGTCACCATAGTTCCAAAAGCTAATCCATGCCAGCGTCGTGCTGGTTTCAAAATCAACTGCGTGCGTGCCGCCGCCCAGTTTTTCAGGTGTCAGATAGATGTACTTACCAAGATCGATCTTCGATTGTTTGAACGTGGACGCATTGACGACCTCCACTTTCTGCATATCGACGGAAGATGATTTCGTCTTGGCGCCAAAGGCGAACATGTTTCCCAGTCCGAAGCCGGCGGCTCCGGAAGCACCTGCTGCAAGAAGCAGCTGTCGGCGAGAGACCGGTCCGTCAGTGACTAGATCTCTAAAGAAGTCTTTGTAGCCGGATGATTTTTCGCTTGTTTGCGGTCCGTGTTCTGCCATCCACTGAAACAAGGTGTACTCAGAGATGCCGTGTTTGAGACATATTTCAAACGTCTCAACTCCTTCCTCTTCCACCTCCTTGAGGATCCGCACAATCTGCTCTTCGGTGAATCGCTTCTCGTCCATGCTGAATCCTCCAGTTGGATCAACTCCAATACTCAAATCGAGCAAGATGATACCGCATTAACGTTGGAGAAAGTCCTCTTTGCTTCTCCGCCTCGATTAGCTGTCTGATGTTTCCAGGAGTGTTAGCATGGGAGCACAGCTGTCCTATCGACCGGTTCAAAATGTTTCAGGTCTCTGTTGCAGAAATAGCGGTGTTCAATGTCGCGCGAAACTCTCTCTCCGGCAACAATGGTCCTGTTATCGTTTGCAATTTTTGCTGGCGTCGTGACGGTCTCTTTGTGGCTACTCGTCTTGAGCGAACAACCGCAAAAGGGCGTTGCGGAGAGCTATAAGCATTTATCGAAGAAACAGGTCTCAAATTCACCGTTCCCGGAGGAACTCACGGCAGAATTCATGGATACGGAGCAAGGATGGATGGCGAATGGTCCCATTTCAGACGATCAATTGCGAAAACTGGCCTCAACTCATGCGCGCCTCTCTTCAATCGAGATGATTCAGGCTCAGATTACTGCTAGTGGTTTAGCCTGTCTAACCGATAAACATGTCAGGCGTTTTAAGCTCGAGCAAGTAGTGCTGACTCCTGAATGTGCTCCGGTGCTGTCCTCTTTCAAAGAGTTGGACCAGCTTAACCTGTCCGATCCCAGCGTTAATGACGATTTCGTTTGTAAGCTGGACAGTCTATCCGAACTAAGAACGCTGGTTCTTCGCGGAGCTAGTATTACCAATCGTGGTCTGTCATGTCTGTCCCGGTCGCTGCCGAACCTTCAATATCTGGATCTCAGTATGTGCGCCGGAATAGATAACTCTAGCGTTACAGCGTTGAAGACCATGAAGCGTCTGGGAACTCTGTGCATTGCTCGAACGCATATCGACGAAAAGGGAATCCTGAGGCTAGTGAGAGAACTTGATCTCGACTTCCTGAACCTGCGCTACCAACCTATAACCGATTCTGGCCTGAGCAAGTTTCCACTCGACAAGTTCAACCGTTTAGATCTGAGTTACACCTCTTTGTCGGATGAATCTCTAAAGACTGTGGCAAAAATGAAACGGCTTTCTCAATTAGACATTGCCGGTTGTAATGGGATAAGTCCCGCAGGTGTCAAGTGGCTACGATCCAAGAAACCGAAACTCGTGATTGTAGAATCAGACCGAGGAAGAGTGCGCTTCTGAAGAGCGAACAGAGGCAGATCGCGGCTTTACTGGTTGCTGGATGGAAGGAAGATGCTGTAGAGCAGAAAAGATGCGGATTGCAATTTAATGCCAAACTAAAGGGGCATGTCGCCTTTGAGTTTGATAATTTGGATAAAATAACAAGCCACGAGAACTTCAATGCCAACGGTCGCAGATAATGGCTAAAGGAACTGCCAGCAAGAAACCAAAGTCTGATGAAATTCCTTCGCTTAATGCGCTAAAGGTGATAAATCCGCTCGTCGGGCAGGTCATCGAGGAACAGAGACCTACCCTGGTGGCCAGTTTTACCGAGGGGGCGGTCCCTGACAACATCGAGTTCGTACTTCGAGGCACTGTGATCCAAGCCCTCTATTCCATTGAGGGTTCACATCATCTTATCGAGCACATTTATTACAACCGTCTGTTTCAGTGGTTCCTCGACCTTGACGGTAACCTGGGTAGCTGGGATCGGTCCGCCTATGATGAGACGTTTGATACTCTGCGAAACTCTCATGCGCTCAGGCGATTTATCGAGGCTTTGCTAGCCGGGTTTAACCATTCTGAGTCGCCCACTCACTTGACTATCTTCAAAGAACTGACGCGCTGGATGTATCGGCATTGTCCCAAGGAGATTTACTTCTCTCAGATGGCTAATGCGCCCTTGATTAGCACGGCTTTGACGCTCGTCTACAAAGAAGAGTTCGAGAACATGTTTCCGGCGCACATCTTCTCGGAGCACGGTGGCGAGTTCTTTCCCTATGAGTACACGAGCGAGGAAAGGTTGGGTATGTTCCAGCCTGATGACGAGGAAGCTTACGAAGACCTCCTCATGCACGACACCTCGACTGATTTCTATGCGGAAGACGAGAAGCATTTGGTGCGCATCAGCTCCACCTGTCTGAAGATTCAGAAGAAGGCCCCCTATGACAATTGGGATTCTTTCAAGATTCATATCGACAATGCGATAAACGTATGCGAGAAGATCTATAACAAGGGACGGCTAAAGGCACTCCTGCTGTCGTTCTACAACAAGTTCACACTTCCTGAAGGTGATGAGCTTTCCGACTACATGCATTTCATTCCCACGAAGCCGCCACCAGTGCAAGTACCACTCTTTATGAAAGAGAAAGGGTTGGGCTATGAGTTTCCCTCTCGTCTGACCAGTCATAGAGCGAACACTCATCTCTTGTATGAAGACGAACCAATCCTGTTAGCCATCGACATAGAGGCCGGGCACTTTACAGAAGGGGTGATTCCTCAAGCACGCATCGAAGATCTGCCGATCTCGTTAAAAATTGAAGCCTACTGGTCACAAGAGCTGCGTCTCGATCAGGTCGCAGATATTGCCACTAATCTGCGCGAGAAGAGTTATATAGCGTTCCATACGTTGATTACGGACAAAGCGAGGGAGCTGTTCGACTGAGTGCGACTGCTCGAGTTCGTTCTAATCAGGGTTGAAACGGGTAAATAGATTGCATCAGCAGCTCACGCGCGATGCCATGATCGATCTATGTCCCAACTGCAAACAACCAAAACCCGGAGGAGCTTCCGGTTCGCTAACGCAATGGATGTTTGTCTGCCACTGTTCCTCCTTGAAGGCGCCGGAATTCCAGGACGATGTAGTGGCATTTCGCTTTCAGGTCTGCCGGCATTGCAGAAAAAGAGTCAGCTCAGGACGGGATGGTTCGTTTACTCAGTTCGTCTTTCGATACGACAATTGTCGTTGCGATGAGCCTGATCTAGTCGATGTCGCTATTGCCAGGCACAATAGTTCCGATGGACTCAATTCAGAAGGACTTTTTCTTGCCGAACCTATGGCGGACGAACAAGGTCTTAAGTTGCCTGCAGCGTCGTTTCCGCTCGATCGATTCAACCCTTTACTCGAGCTTGGGAGAGGTGCCTCAGGTGCTGTCTATCTATGCAGAGATCGATTACTGAATACGCATGTCGCCGTGAAAGTTCTGCATTACCTCACTAGCGAACAGCTTCTCTCGTTCCAGCACGAGGCGCGGGCCATTTCGAGGCTTAGCCACCCGAACATCGTCAAAATCCTCGATTTCGGAGCCACCGAATCAGGCATACCGTATATGGTGCTCGAATACATTGAAGGTTTGAATCTTCAGTCTTATGTAAACCAGTTCGGTCGGCTGGAACGAGAGGAAATTGTCGATGTCATAAGCTCCGTCTGTGATGCACTTTCTTATTCTCACGCAAAGGAAATTTTTCACAGAGACCTCAAGCCAAGCAACATTCTGATAGTGCGCAAGAACCGATTGTCAGCGAAGCTGGTCGATTTCGGTGTTGCCAGAGTGAAGTTCGAGACGATCGCTCCGACAGTCCACGATGGCACCATGATGATCGGGACTCCAGCCTATATGTCTCCGGATCAAATGCGAGGAATAAGCTATGATCATCGATCCGAGACTTATTCGATAGGATGCATACTTTTCGAACTCGTCACAGGCAAACAAGTCTACGCCGCTGATAGCGCGTTGGAGATAGCCACTTTGCATGCGACCGCGCCGATTCCTCGGATAAGCGATATTGTCGATGGTGACGACTGGACGTCTCGAATTGATGAGGTATTGGCTCGGTGCCTGGCAAAAGATCCTGAATCTCGATACTCGTCTGTCGATGAGCTGAAGAACGAACTGCAAAATGTTCAGCAAAGTCACAGCGACGCAGATCGTCCAACTGATACCGCTTCAGGTGCTGCGGAGTCAAGTGATGGCGATGATACCAGCTCCACCAGCAGCTATACGGACGCCGTATTACATTCGGTGTACCAGAAAGCGGGCGTGGATCGATCTGCCCTCGAGGATGGTGCCATCTCCGCTAATTACAGGGCTCGCCGACTCGTTCTTCTTTCTACGTTAGCTCTGCTTGGTTTGCTGGTTTTGACAGTCTTCTTCTATAGCCAGGCACGCAAGGCACAGCCGAAGACTATGCCTAAAATGTCTGGTGGTGCTGCAACGGACTCTGGAATATTCGTCATGACAGAATCTAAATTCAACGTCAATAGGTTCAATGGCAACTACTGGCTCTTTAATATGTCCCCAGTCACCGATAGCTCGATCGACGAAGTTTTGCAGTCGCCGCATTCGAAAAGGCTCTGGTTCGACTCCGGCTCTCTGTCACCGGAGACGATACTCAGGTTGAAGCCAATCGGCGTGTTGGCCCTCGCTCTTATAAACATCGATCTAGCTAAGAAACATCTCGAGAGTGTGGCTCAGTTGAGCACAATCAAGGCGCTCAGGCTTTTCAATATCGCCAATATGACGAATGCCAGTCTAGCTGAGATTGCCAAAATGAATAACTTGACGGAACTCTTCATCAGATCGGGCAATATCACTGATGGTGGCGTCGTCAATCTGGAGAGCTTGAGCAATCTAAAATCATTGTCTCTCGACCGCTGTACGAAGCTGACTGATCGGTGTCTGGACAGCATCGAGAAGCTGAAAGGTCTCGAGCGCTTGAGTCTCACAGAGACGAGTGTTAGCAAAGCTGGCGTGCTTCGAGTGGCGAAAATGAAAAATCTAAGAGCACTTAGCGTCGCTAAGCTTCCCTGCGACAGCGAGTGTATTCGACAACTTATGAAACTGAATCCGCAGCGTCTATCGCTCCGCTTCATTCCCGTATCACGCACCGAATTATTGCAGCTAAGCCAATCGAAAGGCTTGACGGTGCTTGATGTCAGGGACTGCGGTGTGAAGAGGAAAGACGTGAAAGCATTCAATCAGTCAAGGCAGGCCAAAGGATTGCCTCCGTGTTTTGTTCTTTTCGAGAATAAGATGCAACTCGCCGACCTGGGTGAAATGGTTTTCGAGACACTAGACTATGAGCACCTGTGGACCGATTGGGATCCGACTCAACCGGCGAAGTAAAATCGCTTCTGGAGTTCGGGCATTACCGAATGTCGTACTCGATTTCCGAGTGATATGATTTCTCGAGTTGAAGGATGAGGTGAAAGCATGAAGAAGCAACTAATGATACTGCTTGTCTTCAGTGCGGCGTTTCTACTTACCATGATTTGGGTTCCTCGCGCGATGTCTGAATCTTCGCAGAAAGTGCTTGTCGTCCTGTTTGCTGTGGATCCACGGTTGATGGTGATTGGAGCTGATTCGCCTTCCTTTGTTCTTTATGAAGACGGAACTGCAATCTTCAGAGATCGAACACAGAAGGATGCCAGGCACTTTCTTCGTGCGGAACTATCGCAAAGAGAGAAGCGGGAATTGCTTTCCAAGCTCGCTTGCCTATCGAAGATGAAGGACCGCTACGAAATTACTCGTGTAACCGATCAACCTATCAATCTCTTATCAGTACAAACATCCGAACTGAAAAAACGCGTGTCCGTATATGGAGACCTGGCGAAGAAGGGAGCAGGGGGGAATACTGATTGGAGCGTGCTGCCTGCAGACTTGGTATCAGTTTTCGACAATCTGATTCAGTTCAAGCACGACAATGCCAAACCCTGGACACCAAAATATATCGAAGTGATGCTCTGGCCCTTTGATTATTCGAAAGACGAACCGATCAAGTGGCCTGGTGAATGGC
>CAYTDR010000464.1:0-6526 GCA_964436185.1 uncultured Candidatus Obscuribacterales bacterium
CTCAGTTGAGGGAGAAATCGGGTATATAGATACCTCGATCGATCGCTCACTTCTAATGATTTACGGCTGTAAAAAACTATTCCAGTATGCCCTCGGCAGCACCCTTCTCTTCGTCACAACGCTTTCAGCTTCCGAAGCGGTTGACGAGTCGGAACTAGAGAAGGCGGATAGGATGGCGCGGGAGGGTCGCCCGAAGGAAGCGGCGGTACTCCACGATCGATGGGTCGAAGCCAACAAAAATTCTTTGCCGGCTATTGTCAAACTCGGACATCGATTAGGTGAGCGTGGCGAGTGTCCGGAAGAAATTGCCGTGGCCAGTAAGTGCTTCGACATTGCGCTCGCTTCCGACCCCAACAGTGACGAGTACCTTCATGCGGCGACTTTTATGCGCAATGGATGCAGGCAGTACGAAAGATCGGTGGAGGCAGGACGAAAGGCTCTGCGCCAGTTCCCGAACGATCAGTCACTCTGGTTCGTTTTCATAAACTCGCTATTTCAATGCAACAGCAGAGACCAGTTTGAGAAGGAACTCGATAAGTTGCTTGTGCAGTACCCTAAAGAACCCGCCCCGTGCTGTGCAATCGGACATTTCTACCGTGAATGTAAGCAGTTTCCGAAAGCGATAAGGTTCTATCGAATGGCTCTACGTCGCGACCCGAGTAATTTCATTACTTTCGAGGGACTTGGTACCACCTATCTTGAAGCCAGTAAGGACGACGATGCTCGGGCCTGGCTCGAGAAATGTCTGGATGATCCCTCGAATGATAGGGTTGCTGTTCCATTGGCATTTATTTATTACCAAAAGGGAGAGTACGAGAAGGCGATTGACGTTCTCAATAGGAAAAACTTGCATGTAAGCTTGGCAATAACGGCGGACCGCATTCGACTGCGATGCCTGTATTGTCTGAACAAGACAGACAAGGCTTCAACCTTGGCAAAAAAACTGATGGCAGACGACGTAAAGGAGCGGCATGTTAAGCGACTGTTTGACCTGGAGTCAATACTCTTCGCGTTCAATCAGTCCGAGCTGGCACAAGCTGTACTGGCAAAAGCCTGCCTTCTTGCTTCCAGCCCATCAGATCTAATGGGATGCGGTCAATTGCTTGTCGAGAGATACCAGAAATACAACGCTGCAATCCCCCTGTTTGAAAAAGCAAGAAAGCTTCCTGATTGTTCTCCCACAGTCTATATCCTCCTGGCACATACTTATCTTGCTCTAGGTCGGCACATAGAGACGATCAATAGCTGCAACCTCTTAATTGAGAAAGAGCCGAAGAATGATCAAGCGTATATTGTTAGAGGCGTAGCGCACAGGCAAATTGGCAAGCTCAACGAAGCCCGTTCGGATTTTCAGACTGCACTCAAGTTGAGAATAAGTGAGAGCGCTTCTTTGCACCTTTCTCAACTCGAACTCGCTGAAGGCAATCATACCGAAGCGTTAGCTCTCATTGAGCAATCGCTGAAGCTGAATCCGAACGATGTTAATACGCACAATCAAAAATGGAAACTGCTTGTGGAATTGCATAGAACCAGAGAGGCACTTGCCGAAATCGAGAAGTGTATCAAGCTCGAGCCGGACCTCGAAGCTGATTTGCGGGAAGCACGCGCCAACGTACTCCGCAGGGCTAAAAGACCCGTCGATGCTCTGGTTGAAGTTACCCAACTGATAAGAACCCGTCCATCCGCTTCGCTGTACATGTTTCGCTCGACTTTATTTGAACAAGATGGCTTGGGCTCACCGGCCTCGATTGTGAGCGACTGCAGCGCCAGCATCACATACGGTACCAAAAGTCCGGAAATGTGGATGCGCAGAGCGAGGGCGTTCATGAAGCTGAAGCAGTATCGGAAGGCACTTGCGGATTGCGACTCTGCGATCGCGCTCAAGAAATCGCCGAGTTTCATGCAGTTCAGGGCTAGTGTATATTGCGAGTTGAGCGAATACGGCAAGGCGGAAAAGGACCTGAATCAGGCGTTGTCATTGCGACCGAATGCCAGGGCTTTCAGAATGAGGGCAGTGGTAAATACCAGGCTAAAGCATTTCCAATCGGCTCTCGCTGATTGCGACAAGGCAATTGCGCTGGAACCTTCCGACGGTTGGACTCTATCGTTTCGTCGCAAACTACGGATCAAGGAGGGTGGCGAACCTCTCGATCCGCAGCCAGATTCGAACGTCAGGCGAGGATCCAAGCCCAGGATGCTGAATAGCATCCCCAAAAGCGAGGGACAAGATTGAGCGACGACATGACAAATGACCAGCGATGTTCGCGATGTGGTGGCGCAACCGGTGGACATGCGTCAGGGTCAATCACACAATGGGTAAAAAAATGCAGTTGTGTGGCAATCGAGTCTGAGGATAGTAGCGCCGAAGAAGTCCAGATCTGTGCCTCATGTCAAAGGCGTATTGGTGAAGGCCGCCATGGTTCGTTTACCCAGTGGATTTTTCGCGGCGACATCTGCAGTTGTACACACCCCAAGCCTATGACTGTGCGTCAAGCGCCCGGCAACGCTTCGGATGCCAGGATTGTGGAGACACCAGAGTCTGAGAAGGAGGACAAAGAGGAGCTCGAGTTAGATCCTCGAAGATTTCCTCTCGATCGTTACAAACCGATCGCTCTGCTTGGTACCGGAGCCAGTGGCAGTGTCTACCTCGGTGTGGATCGTCTTCTGCTCAAGAAAGTGGCGATAAAGACGATGAGCGGCTATCCGACCGAGGAGCAGTTGGTTGCGTTTCAAAGGGAGGCCAAGGCTACCTCTGCTCTCAACCATCCCGGAATCATCCGTATTAACGACTTCGGAGTGACCGCGTCGACTTTGCCATTCATGGTGATGGAATATTTTCAGGGACAGAGTCTCTCCGATTTTCTAGAGTCCAGAGGTCCGCTCCCGGAAAATAAGGCATTTCTCGTTTTCTCGCAAGTTTGTGATGCCCTGTCGGAAGCGCATAGTCAGGGAATCTTCCACCGCGATATCAAACTCTCCAACATACTTGTCGGTGATATAGACTCACACGTGCCTCAAGTGCGCCTTATCGACTTTGGAATTGGTTTAATCAAAGGCGTCAACCAGGGAAAGATAACTGCGCAGGGTTTGACTCTTGTCGGTACGCCCGAGTATATGTCTCCCGACCAGGCAAACGGCTTTCCTTACGATGAGAGATCGGAAGTTTATAGCATCGGCTGCGCACTTTTCGAAGCTCTTACCGGCAAGACTCCTTTCACCGGAGAGTCGGCTCTGGACATAATCAATAGGCACGCATGTGCGCCTGTTCCCGCTCTGTCGTCAGTGCGAGGGGATCTGGATTTTTCAGATGAGGCAGAATCAATTGTGGCGATTTGTCTGGCGAAGAGACCGCATCAGCGATTCAGCTCGGCCAGGGAGCTGGCCGATCAGTTGAGAGTCGATCTGGCGTCGGTCACGGCGGCGGAGTCAGCGCTTTACACGCAGGTGACGAAAGCCCCCCGTCGGACCAATGTGCCGGTTCGGGCGCTGGTTGTAATGTGTGCGATACTGATTGCGGTGCCTTTATTAATGATGATAATTAGGATGTCGAGAAAGCCGGCTGATATTTCCATTCGTCCCATTGAGTATTTTTCCCTGCCAAACGAGGGGGATATGGCTGAATCAGAAGAAGTGTCCGGCTTTAATACTGCTACTATTGGTGGTGTGCAGTTTCTTGTCGCCAACCATGAGTTTGTAGACGAAGATCTGAAAAATCTTAAGCCTGATCAGAAAAGGTTTCTTGGAGTGTACCTGATCGGTAAGCAGATTACAGCCGCTTCTCTACGTTCGCTATCCAGCACTGCAACGAAGAAACTTTGGTTGAGCCTCACACCAATTTCGCAAGAATGTCTTCACGAGATTTCGAAGGCAGCTTCCCTTACAGATGTTTACCTGGGCGATATCGATCTTACTCACCTCGATATCAGCGTGCTCTCGCAGCTTCCCAACCTGCGTTCACTGGATCTCGCTAATAGCCGGATTACTGGGGAAACCCTTCTCGCTCTCAGTAGTTTAAAGAGGCTTGAGAAAATTAGTCTCCTCGGTGTTTCCGGCATCACTTCCTCTGGACTGGCTCGTTTGTCCGATCTACCGGAGCTCACCAGTCTCGATCTTTCATTCACGCACCTGGATGATAACGGAATTGCTTCTCTGTTGAAAATGAAAAAATTACACGCTCTCCGCCTGATATCAGCAGAGATTGAAGATGGCGATCTGACGCAGATCTCTAAGATGCCCTTGACGGAGTTGAACCTGGACAAGAATCGAATAAGCGAGAGAGGAATTTCCTCTCTCGCTTCGATGTTGAGCCTTAGACGGCTCTCGTTACTTGACTGTCTCGGACTTAAGCCGGAGATCCTGCAGCCGCTGCAGATAAAATTGCGCGAATGCAAGATTACTGTCAGCTCGACTAAAAAGTTGTCTCAGTCTTAGTCGTCTCAGTAGTCTTAACGCCGTCAGGCGACGTCACGGTGTGCGTGAAGATCGACAGACGTTTTCCTGATGGTGCGTCGATAACCATCGGCTCGAGCACTCGTTCCGAAATAAGCAGCACTCCACGCTCTTTGCGCTTCAAGCTATAGGCTACCTGGTCGAGTTGCTCTCCTGCTTTGACCGCTTCTTTGAAGGAAAGCTTGCCACCGGATTTGACATCACCGTTGACTTCCGAGGTAATCTCGTTGAGTCTTTCATTTACCTTTTCAAAGTTGTCTTTTGGAACATGTCCAAGCGCCGTCTCTTTGACGGCAAGTCCTTTCAGTGCAGAGATACGATTGTAGAGCGAGGCTGCCATGATTTCATGCGGCGCCTGAGCAATCGTAACTGTTGTGCCGACGGGAACTTCTTGCACTACTGTGATCTCAGGCGACGTGACAACACCGACCACTTTACCGGAAGTACTGACGAGGCGCCCATCTTCGCCGATCAAGATTTTTCCGTTGGTGTCGACTAGCTGAACTACATCACTGCTGAGAGTATAGCCAGGGACAATAATTTCATCTGCCAATGCTGCCAGTGTTGTGAAACCGGCACCCAATGACAATGTAAGAGATAATACTACTTTCTTCAATTGGCTCTTCTTGAATCTCATTTTAAATCCTCCTGTGTAGGTTCCCCGCCTATCGATCCTCGGGGTTGGCACTCGCTGGACAAATACTCTGATGAGCTACACAGCAAGACCCAAGTGGCGCTGCGGGCGCAAGTTGGTGAAGAGAAACTGCAGCACCGACAGACAGAGCATGCTCTGTATCATCGTGCCGTCAACTTGTTTCCACCTTTCTAATAGCGAACCTTTTTTCCCCTGGTGCCGAAGATTGCCGACAGGATTACAGAGAAGGTTGTAAGCGGCTAGGGCATCGTCGGCGAGCGCTCCTGCAGCAACCCGCATCGTCACTCTAGAAATGGTGCTACACTTCATATACCAGGACGACCTGGCTTCGTGAATCAAATCGGGACGGCCCAGGAGGGTGTTTCTATGTCTTGGTTGGTTCTAGTTTTTGCCGGGTTGTTAGAGGTTGCTTGGGCTGTCGGCCTGAAGTTTCATGGCGGCAAATTAGAGGCGCTCGTGCCAACAGTGGTGTTCGCCATTGCCAGCATGGTTCTCTTGAGTGTAGCGATGAAACAGATACCGCTCGGCACTGCCTATGCAATTTGGACCGGGATAGGCATTCTGGGCACGGTTGCCGTTGACGTGATTCTGGGACAATCGATGTCAGCTGGAAAGTGGTTTTGGGTGGCGCTCATCGTTGCCGGGATTGCTGGTTTGAAACTGTCTCGCTAGCGATGATCGGAAGGCTTTCAAGCCTTAACTTAAACCAATATGGACTGGTGCATACGCAGTAGTCACTGAAAGCTGGAACTGAACGTAACAAGGCGTCAACCCGGTATGTTTTATTGGGCGCTCGGCCACGAGTCCTGTTACTATCAACACCAGAGTTTTCGGTATCTCACTATGTCTGAAAATGCAATCAAAGAAATGGCCTACTCGTCACTCCATGACGAGTGGAGTGAGCTTGGGAAGGACGAGAAGCTCAAGCGTTTTACCGCGCTGTCTCATGCCGACGCCGAGGAGTTTTTCCGCGAGATTGGTGCCGAGGATGAATGTGAGTTGCTCAAAGGCATGTCTCCCAGGGACCAGCAAACATGGATTCGCGTTCTCGATCCTGATGATGCTGCCGACGTTGTTCAGGAGATGGATGAAGATGAGAGACCTAAGTTTCTCGAGTTGCTCAAGGAGCCGGCGCGCTCTGAAGTAACAGCGCTGCTTGCCTATGCAGAGGATGTCGCCGGCGGTCTGATGAGTCCTCGATATAGCCGAGTTCGTCCGGATATGACAGTAGCCGAGGCGCTCGCTTATGTACGCAGGCAGGCGGTAGAGCAAGTCGAGACGATCTATTTCGTATACGTCATCGATCCTCAGAATTGTTTGCTTGGCATTGTCTCTTTGCGTAAGCTGATCTCCAAACCTGGTGACGCCAAAATCAGCGATGTCATGCGAACAAACGTCATCACCGTGACGGAAGGGACCGAC
>CAYTDR010000465.1:0-6525 GCA_964436185.1 uncultured Candidatus Obscuribacterales bacterium
TGCCAGTACATACGTGCGATAGTCGGCACCGGCGCCACCATATTCGGAAGGAATCGTCAGGCCGAGCAAGTCCAGCTCGCCCAATTTCTTGAAAGTCTCTTCGGGAAACTTCGCTTCTCTGTCTACCTGAGCGGCTTTCGGTGCAATCTCTTTTGTGGCGAAATTGCGGATTACCTCTCGCATTGCGTGGTGTTCTTCGGTAAGAAACTCGCCGTAAGGTTGGACGTTCTGACTTGTTGTGCTGCTAGTGCTCACCTTCGCTCTCCCGGTTTGTCTGTATGACACAAGAGTATTGTTGTACTCGAATGATCCGACCCAAGTGAAAAACACCGGGCATTCAAGCTGATTCACCGAAGGGAGGCAGCAACTCGCACGTTAGAGCCGTACTCGAAATCAGTTCGAACGAGACCAGAGGAGATCATATCGCCTATTTCCAGGCGACCTTTATTTATTAACAGTTAGAAAAGCTTCTAAAGCGGAAACGATGCGCTCAGAGGCGTGTCCATCCCCAAAAGGATTGACGGCACAGGACATCTTGTCGTAGATGGAAGGAGTGGAAATCAGCTCCCTGGCGCCTTCTACGATTCCATTGGAGGTTATGCCGACGAGTTTAGCGGCACCGGAAGTGACCGCTTCTGGCCGCTCGGTGTTTGTGCGCATTATCAAAACCGGCTTGCCCAGCGAAGGAGCTTCTTCCTGAACACCACCGGAGTCGGTGAGAATCAAGAAACAGTTTTGCATCGCATAGACAAATGGCACATAATCGAGAGGCTCGATATTAATCAGGCGATCGTGCTCCTCGAAGACCGGTTCGATCGAAGAACGAACAATAGGATTCTTATGCACCGGATAAAGGACTTGTACCTGAGGAAACTCTTCGGCAATCTGCCTGAGAGCCAGAGCAATCTCATCCATCCCCTGACCCCAGTTCTCTCTTCGATGGGCGGTGACGAGAATGACTTTGTATTTGTCGAAATCGACCTTGCCGAACAGGTTCATGTCCACCGACGTATTTTTCAAGCGCTCTGAAGTGGAGAGCAGCGCATCGATGACTGTGTTTCCGGTCAGGTAAACGTTCTCTGTAATGCCTTCGTTCTCCAGGTTTTCAACAGCCAACCTGGTGGGGGCAAAGTGCAGTGTGGCGATTTTCGAGGTCTGACGGCGAGACATCTCTTCCGGAAAGGGGTTATAGCGATCGTTCGTTCTCAGCCCCGCTTCAACATGTCCAACCGGCACCTTCTGATAAAAAGCAGCCAGTGCCGCAGCCATGACGGTGACTGTGTCTCCCTGAACCAGCAATGCATCCGGTTTTACTTTGGTGAGAAGC
The DNA here is from genome assembly GCA_964436185.1 of uncultured Candidatus Obscuribacterales bacterium. Lineage (GTDB taxonomy): Bacteria > Cyanobacteriota > Vampirovibrionia > Obscuribacterales > Obscuribacteraceae > CAYTDR01. Next base: position 1,328 of record CAYTDR010000465.1, read on the forward strand.
TCATCGACGCCGGTCACCACTCGTGCTGTCAACTCAGCCAGAGTCTGCCCGTGACGCATAATATTCATGTCGAAATCGGGCGTTATTTCGAACCAGCTCAGCATCTGGTCGAGCATCTCTCTATGTTGTGCGGTGATAACGATGACCGGTTCCAGCTCATCCGAATTCTGGAGAGCCTTGACCACCGGAGCCAATTTGACAGCCTCCGGTCTCGTCCCAAATACACACATGACGCGCTTTTTCACGCCCACGATTCTACCGTAAAATCGATCTGGGAACAGCCTCATGTAACCAGGTCCGTGATGTAAAAGAAAACTGGATATCTGATAGACTAATTTCCAAACATTAGGAAGCTTTTAGTGTTACTGAGTCTGTCCTTTGCACAAGTAAGTTGAGGTACGAGAGTGGACGTCATTATCGAAGGTAGAATCACGTCTGAAGAGGGAATGGACGAGGTTTTACGGACGTGTGCGGAAATCAAGACGGTCAAAACTCCGATACTCCGGATAAATGACAATGAGTCCGAACTGCAAGGACGCATCGCCTTCTCGCAAGGTGGTTATATCGTCGGTGCAATGATCAGTGAGACAGGCGAAACAGGATACGATGCAGTACGAAAGTTGCTCATGATCGAAAATGGAAATTATGCCATTCTCGACCCTCTACGCAGGCATATCTCTGACATCAATCAGTCGCTGTGGATCAAGATAGAGCGGCTGGTGCCACTGCTTCCCAACTTGCCGGTCAACCCGGAAGGACTTGTGGATACGCCACCCGAGATTGTTTCGGGCAGTCTCAAGTCAGGGCAGGTCGACATTCAATCTAGGATGAAGACTGCTGAGATGGATCGCCCATCCATGAGCGGTGCCCCTACAGTCGATCCGCACTCCAAGATCAGAGGCAAGAACGTAGGTGCCTTGCGAATCTTACGGCAGGGTATGTTCGTGATTCTGTTCTTCTGCGCCATTTTCGGTGCTGTGCTTTACCAGCCTCAGATTACTCAGTTTATCCAACAGATGATGAATGGCAAACATTAGTCGGCTGGCAGTCCGGAGTTTCAGGCGTTTGAGAGAGAGATGGGGAGTCGCCGGCGGGCGCGCATCCGCAATGCTTGCCGCAGGCCTGGTTTGCCTGCTTCTTGTGCTGGCGACCGTTTCCAGTCCACTGGCTGCCATGGCGCAGGAGACCCAGCTTTCAAAGGGCAAGTTTACGTTCGAGACCTTTCCTCGCTATTACTATCTCTATGTGCCGCCCTCCTATGATCCGCGAAAGCCTACACCGCTGGTGATTGTTCTGCATGGGTCGGAGATCGATGCACAAGGCATGTGCAAGCTTACCGGCTTCAACGAGGAAGCCGAGAAACGGCAAGCTATCTGTGTTTACCCCGAGTCTGTCAAAGGAACCTGGAACGACGGGCGCAAACTCGATTGGGCACATCACTACAACGACGTCGGTTTCATCGATGAGCTCATCAATGTTCTCGAGCGAAAGTGGAACGTCGACCGCACGCGCGTGTTTGTGACGGGTATGGCTAATGGCGGTTTCTTCGCTCAATATTTGGCCCTGAGACTGCCCGGCAAGTTTGCTGCAGTAGCATCCGTGGCTGCCAGCCTGCCCGAGATTGTCATCAGCCAGGAGCGCAGCAAACATCCTGTATCAGTCATGCTCATCCTGGGCATGGCAGATCCGGTTATTCCATGGCAAGGTGGACCGATTGCGCCGAAGAAGTTTCGCAAAGAGCGTGGTATTGTCGCCTCCGCGTCAAGGGTTGTCGAGTTCTGGGTGAAAACCAACGGGTGCCGAGGCGATTTCCAGGAGACGGAGCTGCCCAACGCCGACGATGCCGACGGAACAAAGGTGAAGTTGCTGCGCTATTCCTCTTGCTCCAAGGGCGCTGAGGTGGTCGTCTATGGCATCGAAGGCGGCGGACATGCCTGGCCTGCTGTAAGACCTGTTGCCGGCGGAGAGGGCAACACCTGTCGCGATTTTGACGCGACGCTGGCCATCTGGCAGTTTTTCGATAAACACTAATTCATTTAACTGCGCTAATTTACGCTAAACACCTTTTTTTGTTCTTGGCCGAGTTTCTTGAATAGATATTGAATTAGCTGTCAGCTCAAGAAGTGATCTCCTATATGAAAAGTATTTCGTACTGGCTCAGGAGCGGATTTCGATCTTGTGCAAGATAGGTCTCAAGGAAAGTCGGATAGAAAACCCAGCTTGCCGTTTGTACAAGACTATCCCTGGCGATACTGAAACCGATTTCATTAAGCTGCGCTAGCCATTAACAACCGAATCATGGTGATGGTAATACGAAGCACATTTTTTCATATATATCCTCAGTAAACCTCACTGAAGCTTACGGGCTTTCACTCTCAAGCCTCTTGATATAAAGCTAGCAGGCCTCTGACTCTAGAAGAAAAAGCCCCCCGCTATTGCTTGGCAACGCCGATTTTGATTAGTCTGGACTTAACTAATTAAACACATCCATTCGTCCCAGGTACTTATCCAGCTTTCTCACCGCAGCAACAGACACACAAGCTCTTTCACACGCCTCTCCCAGGCTACGTGATGAGCCGACTGGTAAAAATGCCAAGTCTGTGCCCTGCGGTCATTACTGGAAGAACCTGTGCGAACCCCTCGTAATGATGAAGGAGCAGACACGAAGAAGTTCATTCCTCGTGCCTTCATTGAGTTTTTCTGCTCAGTCCTAACTTGTGCTGGTCTCTTTCACACCGGCTGCCGGATTTGCTGGCGGTCAATCCCAAGAGAGGATTACCAAACATTGTGGAACTCGTAGCAGAAGTCGCGGAACCTGAAAAAGCAGCCGAGGAACCTCAGACCTTCACAGTCGCCGGACACGAAGTGATCAACGCCGCTGCCTGACCTGCACACCGCACTGACCGAGAAGGCTCCTACCCGCCATCTTCGGTCAGCTGCCGCATGCAACCGATGAGTGCACTGGGGCACTCGGAAACAACCTCAGAACAACCTGTGTTTTTTACTGACTGACCACATCTCGAGAAGAAGACGAGGAACAAGCACATGAATACCCAACTCAACAGGGCGCTCAGCACGATCCGTGGTTTCAACGAAGTCGTGGCTCGGCTGGCCCAGGCCGCTGTCAGCGACGAGACGACCAACGTCACCGCCGAGACCGACAACGGCACGTTCCGCCACGCCGTGGAATCGACGCAACTGGCCATCGAGGCGGCGCTCGACGAGGTGGAAGGCAGAGAGCACACCGCCATGCACCAGGCTCTCGTTCGGGTTACCGCGGCGGTCAGCGCCTGGAACCAGAAGGGGGCCGACAACCGCAAGAACGCCGCGGCCAAGGCTGCCGAGGCACAGTTCTTCGCCAACCACTGCACGCCCAACGGCGCGGCGTTCGAGTCCCGGCGGCAGGATGCCATCCGCCAGGCGCAGCAAGCCACCCGCCGCGCCCACGACGTGATCAAGCGGCTGGCCTTCACGGTGCCGGTCAGCGACGACACGAAGAACTGCGCCGTGCAGGATGCCAACCAGGAGTTCATCACCACCATGAACGCGGCGGGAGACGCGATCGAGGCGGCGCTGGCCTTCAACGGGCCGCACCGGGACCAGTACCAGAACGCCCTGCACTGGACCAGGATGTCCCGCCAGGCGTACTACGTCAACGTCCAGTCCAACCGGCGCGACGCCGAGGACGCCGCCGACAAGGCGCTGGCCGCCCTGTCCAACTGACGCCCAATCCCCTATCCGTACCATCTAGCTGTCGCGGCGAGGCACTGCATATAGTGCCTCGCCGTTTGACGGCGGACTCTACGGTGGGGCTGCTGAAGTGCAGTGCTGGCCGGTCCGAGACTGGGGACCGGCTGGGGAGTTACTCGTAACGTCCCGATGTTTCACCAACCACGCAACGGAGGTAACGCAGTATGAAAGACACCATTCGCACGGCTCTGGCAACGCTCGAAACGGCCAACACGGTGGCCAACCGCCTGGCGCAGGCCCCGGTCAGCGACGACACGCGCAACTGCGCCGTCCAGGACGACAACGCCGAGTTCCTGCTCGCCGTCAACGCGGCCGACGAAGCGCTCGGCAGCGCCGCCCGCGAGATCGAGAGCCTGGCCCAGCTCATCGCCCTGACCGAAGCCCGCGGACGGATCCGGCAGGCGCGCCAGGCCTACTACCGGAACGTCGAGAGCAACCGCAAGGACGCCGCGGCCCTGACCGCCGAGGCGCTCGCCTTCGACACGCCCCGACTGGCGGTGCTGGCGGTGCGCAACGCCGAGGAGGTGGCGTGCCGGCTGGCGCTCGTGCCGGTGAGCGACCTGACCCGCGACTGCGCCATCCAGGCCGACAACAACCAGTTCCTGCCCGCCATCAACGCCGCCGAGACCGCCATCGCCACGGCGCTGCTGTTCACCGGTGCGCACGCCGACTTCCAGGCCGCGCGTCAGCGGGTACAGCGCGCGCGCGCCGCGTACTACCGCAACGTCGAGAGCAACCGCCAGGAGGCCGCGACGTTGGCCACCGAGGCGCTCAGCCACATGAAGCTGTAATCCCCTATCCGTACTCCGGCAGCGACGGCGAAACACCAATACGGTGCTTCGCCGTTGCGCCGGACTCTACGGTGGGGCCGCTGAGATGCGGTGCTGGCCGGTCCGAGTTGGGACCGGCTGGGGAGTTTCGCCCGCAAGTTGTTCCATAACCACGAGTGGAGAAAGTAACCATGAACGAACTCGTCCGCAAGGCGCTGGCAGCGACCACCGCGGCCAACCAGGTGGCGCAACGTCTGGCCCTGACCCCGATCAGCCCGGCCACCCGCAACTGCTCCATCGGCGACGACAACCAGGAGTTCCTCACCGCCATCAACGCGGCCGACGAAGCCACCAAGGCGGCGTTCGACTCCGTCAGCGGCGAGCAGTTGACGGCGCTCGACACCGCCAGCGACCTCATCTGCCGGGCGCGCGCCGCGTACTACCGGAACATCGACAACAACCGGCGCGACGCCGCCGACCTGACGGAGCAGGCGAAGACCGCGGCCGACAACTGCAACACCGAGAGCTGAGGCTCTCTAATCCCCGATCCGTACCTTCTGCCGGCGACGAGGCACCAGTCACGGTGCCTCGTTCGCGCAGGACTCTACGGTGGGGCCGCTGAGATGCGGTGCTGGCTGGTCCGAGCTGGGACCAGCTGGGGAGTTTCTGTTAGCAAAC
>CAYTDR010000466.1:0-1901 GCA_964436185.1 uncultured Candidatus Obscuribacterales bacterium
GCTTGCCCTTGGCAAAATCGGGCGGGCCCTCGGGAACGACGCCCTTCTGACGGCCGGTTACGAGTATGCCAAAGCTAACGCGAAACCGATCACGACTGAGTGGGAATTCTCGCGCAAGCGTCGTCCGTTCACAACCGGCAACGAAGCGATCGCTCTGGCTGCGTATGCTGCCGGATGCAAGTTCTACTCAGCCTACCCGATGACCCCTGCCTCCACGATTTTGCACTGGATGGCAGCCAATCAGAAAGATACTCATATTGTTGTCAAACAGTGTGAAGATGAACTGTCTGTCGTCAACATGGCGATCGGTGCCGGTCTTGCCGGAGCCCGATCGATGTGCGCTACTGCCGGTGGTGGCTTCGCTCTAATGACGGAAGCTATTGGTATGGCAGGAATCATGGAAGCGCCTGTGGTCATTGTCGAAGTGCAACGCGGCGGTCCTTCCACCGGTTTGCCTACCAAGACTGAACAGGCTGACCTTTTCCAGGTCTTCGGTGCATCGCAGGGTGAATTCCCGCGTCTCATCGTAGCTCCAAAGGACATCGTAGATGCTTATGACACCACTATCGATTCCTTTAATTATGCAGAAAAGTATCAGTTGCCAGTCATCATAATGTCCGATCTGCTGCTCTCCGAGCATCCGGAGACCGTAGATGCGGAAGATTTCAAATGTGACGTGAAAATCGATCGTGGCGAGCGCGTAGAAAAGTGGTCGGAATCTGACGGCAGATACAAACGCTTCAAGTTGACCGAATCCGGAATCTCTCCTCGCGCCATTCCCGGAACGGCAAATGCCTGCTACATAAGTGGCTCCGACGATCACGACGAGGAAGGCATTCTCATTTCGGATATGTTCACGTCTCCGCCGGTAAGACGGAAGATGATGGAGAAGCGCATGCGCAAGGTAGAGAATCTTCTCGCCGAGCTGCCCGCGCCAGTTCTCGAAGGACCTGCAGACGCTGACGTTACGCTGCTTTGCTGGGGCTCGACCTGGGGAGTAGTGCAAGAAGCTGCAGCACTTCTCACCGCCGAAGGTGTGAAGACAAACCTTCTTTGCATCAAATACATCGCTCCGTTCCATGCAAAAGAAGTAGAGCAGCTGCTTTCAAGCGCCAAGAAGAAAATCTCCGTCGAAGTCAACTACACCAGCGTAATGGCCAAGCTGGTGAAGATGGAGACGGGAATTTCGATGGATGCGCATATCAACAGATACGACGGCGAGCCGATCGAGCCTCTTTATATAGTCGAGCGCGTTAAAGCTCTCGTCGCCCAGAAGGAAGAATGCCTGCTGGTGAAAGAAGAGGAAGCCAAAGAGATCGCGTATCACTATTTGAGAACTCACGCTGCCGAAAAATTGCGTCCTGTCGGAGTCAGTCGCGAATCAGCGAACGGCTTCGGAGAACCTGTTTGGCATGTTGAGCTGGCAGAGCGAATTACCGGCAAGAAAGCAGCAACGATGAAAATTGGCATCGAAACTGGTGCTACCTATTCGTTCGAGAAAGTCTCCGAGTAGAGCGATCGCATTTATATCTTTTTTCCTTGAGACCTTGAGGTATTTGGAATGGCAACAGTAATCGAACTTCCGATCGATACTTACAAAGGACCGGTTGACCCGGATTGGTGTCCCGGTTGCGGAGACTTTGGCGTACTGCGGTCGGTTCAAGAAGCAGCAGGAAGGCTGGGAATTAAACCAGAGAACCTGATGATAGTGAGCGGCATCGGCTGCTCGTCGAACCTGCCCGGATTTATTCATGCATTCGGAGTTCACAGCTTGCATGGACGTTCAGTACCCGTGGCTACTGGAGCTCATCTGGCAAACACGGATCTGAAAGTTGTCATCACCGGCGGTGATGGTGATGATATTTTAGAAAAGCTTTCTTTTATCTTTAATGAAAGCCAAG
>CAYTDR010000466.1:1911-5037 GCA_964436185.1 uncultured Candidatus Obscuribacterales bacterium
TGGTGATGGCTACGGAATTGGCATCGGTCACCTGATTCATGCGATGAGAAGAAACCTGGACGTAACCTATGTGGTTATGGACAACCAGATCTACGGTTTAACCACTGGTCAGGCGTCCCCAACCACAACCAAGGGACACAAAACGAAGTCGACTCCGATTGGAAATATCGAGTCGCCTCTCAACCCACTGGCTCTGGCAATTACATCCGGTGCTACTTTCGTAGCTCGAGGATTCTCCGGCGAACAGAAACATCTGGCAGACACCATTGCTGCCGGTATCGCCCACAAAGGGTTCTCGTTGATCGACGTGTTCTCCCCTTGTGTCACGTACAACAACATCAATACGTATCCCTGGTTCAAAGAACGCGTCTACAAACTCGAAGATTCCGACTGGGATCCGAGTGCTAACTACTTCGAATCATTGAAGAAGTCGTTCGAGTGGGGAGATACAATTCCGTTGGGCGTTCTTTATCGCCATGACATGGAAACGTACGAAGATCTCGAGCCCAATCTGAATCGAGGCGCCCTTGTCAAACAAACGCTTGGCGCGGACAAGGACGTGTTCAAAAAACTCGTCGAAGAGATGATTTAGAACACCAGCGTCCGTCAATCAGTCGACAATCAACAATCAATCATCAATCACAGTGAACCATCGTTGAAAGGCGATGGTTCTTTGTTCAAGTCTCCGATTATTTGAGAAATCTAAACTATTGGGGTTGTAGGAGAACGACAAGGTAACATGCAAATATGGACTCTAAAAAGAGAGCGAAAGAATGAACAACAAAGTAGAGGTGATCGGGGATTGAATGAGTTCAGGCACTGTGGGTGACGTCCGCAGTTGCTGGTAGCGTCCCCTGCGTCAATTGGTCGTCTCGGCCTGTTACCTAAATAGTTGGAGAGTCTAAATGAAAGATGTCACGAAACGGAAACTGCTACGAGTCCTTTGTCATGGATCAGCACTCGCCAGCTCGGCAGTAGTGGTTGTAGGACTGCCGATTGCGATTGTAGTCCTCAGCGAGGATCCGCTGGTCAAAGACAGCGCCAAAGAAGCGATCAACTATTCATTGAACATCTTTGTGATGTTGCTGATGATGCTTCTTCTGTGTTTCACGATAATCGGAATTCCGTTCGCGATCTTGGGCTACGGGATTATCTCGGTTGCCGCGGTGATCATGCCGTTAATTGCCATAGTCTCCGTGTGCGTCAGCTCTGAATCCAGGTTCCGATATCCTTTCGTCTATCGCTTCATCAACGCCGATGGGCCTAAGGAGCTAAAGGATTCGCCGCGCAGTAAGTCTCTGGTTGGTTAGGCGGTCAATCCGATCTATCTAATTAGAAGGTTGGTGTGATGATCGTCCTTCTTTGCTTAGGACCGAGAGGTAGCATTTGAAACACCAGAAAATGTGTTAACAGTAACGGGACTGTTGACGGCTGGAGCCAAATTCCACGGACACTAGAGTTTAACCTGGCGAACCTGGGTGCTAATATCTTGCTAAGAAATAAACGCGAAGTAGGCAGGCTAGCCGTTTTACGGACTCTTGATATTAGAACGCAGTGAATTTTTTGGAATATCGTAATTTTGCCATTGTCAACATATGTTGGAAATGGGATGCTACAGGACGCTGGGAGCAATAGAGTCTGGATTGTCAAGTGCTGTACTGTTTTTCAGCGTTAGTCCTTTAGTCGGGGACAGTCAACATAATCCGCAACTAGGACCGCATCACGGTCTTCTCAGTTATTGGTGAGGTAAAGAGCCCAATGTCAAATTGCTACAGGCCCGAAGATTTTGGAATGAACGACGTTTCCATCATTTCCCACAGAGACTCGAAGTCAAAGCGGATTACCCGTGAGGAAGTCAATACCCTCAAATTCAAAGTTGTCGGCTCTCAAAGAAAAATCAAACCTCTGGGATACCACATCGGTACGATGATGCGTGCGCTCGTCCATTACTGCACCTTCATGCCGGCTACCCCCAGAAATCAGTGCAGAAAGCTCGGTCACGTTCTTCCTCAAGGAATTCGCTACACCAGCAAGAGGGATCTTGTTTGCGGCGAATGCAGTAAGCCAATTCGAACACCGGAAGAGATCAGAAAGTACGAAGCGCCAGCAGCAGCAGTGCCGCCGGCACCGAAATCGCGTAGATAATCAGTTCAGTTATCGAATCGTTTTTTGGCGAGTCAATCGGCTTTCTTATTGAGAGCGTGAGGGGCTCGCCGACTTACTTGGTGCGACAGAAGTTGCCTTGCGAACGAGTCGCTCAAATTGAAAGAGAACCACATGAGCATGACGCGATGGAGACTAAAGAAGGTAGCGTCTTAGTTCCATGCAGCCGGAATCGAATCCGGAGTTTCAACCGCACTCCTCAACGAACCGACGAACTTTGACTTTGACGAGTCGACAGAAAGAAAATCTTGAGACTTCAGAAAGTCTGTGATCGTTTCGCTGTATTTGTCAGCGTACGTGGTGAACAAATTGTTGTGACCCGCTCCAGCGAAACGCACAATGTGTGTTGGTTTCGAGGCTGCCTTCGTAAGCAATAAACATTCGGAGTAGGGGACAACGTAGTCGCTGTCACCATGCATAATCAAAAGCGGTGGGTGATCGCCCGCGACGAACGCAGCGTTGTCTAGCTGCTGATCGGGCAACAGAGATGGTGGGAAGAGCCGAAAGAATTGGAAATGTCTTTTCGCCACGCTCGGCAAGGATGAGAATGTGGACTGTAAAACCACAGCCCGTGCAGGTTTCTGCCCGCAAACGTGAGTTGCCACGCCACCACCAAGTGATTCACCAACGACGATTATGCGATCGCTCGAATATTTCAGTTCTTTGGTCACATAGTCGTATGCAGCCAAACCGTCATTGCAGATATTATCGAGCGATGGTGCACCATCACTTTGCCCATAGCCCTGATAGTCATAAGTGAAAACCGACAGACCCTGTTTCAGGTAGAGCGGATACAGCAGTATTCTGTGAGACAGATTTCCGCCATTGCCGTGATTGAAAAGGACGAGTCCTTTTTCATTCGGCGCGCGCAGCATCCATCCATGGAGGTTGGTACCATTCGACGAAGGGAACTTAACGTCTTCAATGGGAACATCTCCCACCTTGTGGATGTTGTAGGTTTTT
>CAYTDR010000466.1:5047-6515 GCA_964436185.1 uncultured Candidatus Obscuribacterales bacterium
TCGGATGGAACAGAAGCGAATTGTATAAAGACATGTTGAAGCGTGGGATGATCATTGTTGATACGGCAACTCCATAGAGCAGAATCGCTGAGATGATGATTTGTATGAACGCGGTGCGACGAATTACGAGATAGTTTCGATGTTTTTTCATTCGTAATCCGGCGGAGCGTGCAGGAATGGACATTTTCAGAATAACGCATTCTTGCTTGACGAGCCCTCGTTATCCAACAGCTTGAAAACTGTTGTATCTTTTGACCAGCTCCTGCGGATTACTGTGCGAGTCCATAAACATGATGGCATCGGACAGAGTGACCGTTCTCCACTTCGTTGCTGCAAAACGGCTGGAGCTCGTGTGTCGTGAAACGTTTTAGAGGTGTCGAGCGTATCAATCTTGTGAAAACATTGCGACAGCATTTTTTGCCGCTGCAATCTCTTCAGGCATTGATTTTAGTTGTGAATTTATAGACTCCAATCGTTCTACCATTCGCGCCTGTGCTTCCAGAAACGGGCTCTGGTACGCAGTGTCCGTCTGGGCTTTCGGCGATTGATTAGCAGATTGGAAATCGTCAGTGAGCGCTCTGAGAGACCATGAGGCGTTCTCTTGTTCTTCTTTCAGATTATCCATTGTTTTATCGGCTTCAGACAGAAGATTCTTCAGGAATCCATATACGGCTACTTCGAATTTCCCCGGATACGGAATCTTGATCGGCGTCTTGCCGCGATCTGAGTAGATTCCTTTGTTATCGATGTAAGCGATGTTGCCGTCCGGTCCCTTAAACGAGATGAAGTGTCCATCGCTAGAAATCCAAACGCTGGCGAATATCTCGAGGGAATCAGGATCTGGTGGTTTTACCGGCGCGGGTAGATCGGCAGGATGTTTGCCGAGTTTGTTTGCTGCCAGCTCCAGAAGTGTGATTGAATCTGAAAGATTTTTTGCTTCCAGAGCCGACTTGGTTGCGTCAGCGCTCGATGTTTGTGTTGAGCTGGATGTTGTTGAATTGACACTACTGGTAGTGTCCTGTGACTTAACTTTCTGAGCTTCAGTGGTGTCAGAACTGTCTGAAGTGCTTGTGGACTGCTTTACCTGCGTGCATTGGGCTGCGTTCGTTACGGATTTCTTTCTTGCCAGGGCGGCTTTTAATGCCAGACTCTGCCGCTCTATCTCTGACCCCAGGTGCCATAGCAGTGTGGGATCGGTGGCAAGAGTAATCAATACTACACCCGTGCGATCGACGAGCCTGGTATTGTCGGCGGTTACGACCAGGCAAGCATCAGTAGTGAGGTGAAGGGCGATGATGCCGCCGTCTAGTACGTCGGTATCGGGTCCCAACTTGAATTTTGACTGCACCGTCACTCGTTCTATCTTCGGCTGGGCTTTCTTGCGCTCGGCTTCTGATTTCATTGTCACGCTGCCTGATGTCAATCCGTAAGGTCCTGTCACATTCGGTACAACAATGCTGTTGGGATC
>CAYTDR010000467.1:0-6513 GCA_964436185.1 uncultured Candidatus Obscuribacterales bacterium
TTCTCAATCGCGCCATTAAGTTAATGGAAGAGATGGCAGACGAGTCTGATTAACGTACATTGTCCAAATGGTTCTGTCCAACTCCGTTACAAATGACGGTGTTACGAGCCGCAACGTGTATCCGAAATTTTATTGATATTACTAATTTCTTTCAGGATTGAGGTTCACTCACTCGGGATCTGTCGTAGTAGAAGAGCGCTAAAAGTCGGGAGATGAAGTAAACATGCATGAAGTCGAAACTCAGATATTTCAACAACTTTCTGGGAGCAAAAATTCACACAATGAGTGGCGCACAGACTTCGTCGAAAAACTTTCTTACTACTTTTTAGTACACGGGCTTCCAGCCGGTGTTTCCCAATGTCGATCACAAATGTGCCGATGGAAAAATTCCATCGAAAACCCGAGTGAAACCTATAAAATAGCCGTGCATCTAAGACCTCAAAAGGCTTGATATTGCGCTCGGAGCCAACTAATCCTCACTTTAGGTGAAGCGAAATTTATAGCCAGAGCTCTTCACAAGGCGGCGAAACGGCATTGGAACACGCTAAACTTGCCTGTTCAATCGCAATAACGTGACGCGACCCTGAATAAAGACACGGAGATTATCCATGATATTCGCAAGAAGTGCTAAGTGGACAGGTTCCCTAATAACTGGAGCGGCTCTGGTAGTCGTCTCTTTAACCGGCTGCGCTGGTGGCTCATTTGGAGATAAGGGCTCTGTTACGCCGAAAGGCACCGTAAGCCTGGACGAACTGAAGGTCGGAGTACCTGAGAGTTTAATCCAAGAAGCAGTGCTTACATTCGTCAAAGACGACAAACCTCAAGCCAAAGCGGGTGGAAAATCGCAGTATTTGAGCAGATCAAAAGACAGCAGAGGCGGACAATACATCGCCCAGTGCAAAGAAGGCAACTGCTACTTAATGCAAGCATATTACAGCGAAGCCCCCATCACCAAAGACCAGGCTTTAGAGACAATTAAGAGCATGCTGCCGGGCACTGCACCCCCCCAGTCAAAGGTTGATGATTCGCAAGTTACCCAGGGCAAGGACAAACCGAAGGAAAGAATCTCCTACGGAGAGGATTATCTTGCCGAGATTATCTACAACGATAAGGGTGCAACCAAAGTCGACATTGTGAACGTATTCGACGTCAACAAAACCAAAAACAAAATCGCCGACAACGCTGAGGCGGGCGCAGACAAGAAAGCTGCTGCTGCAACTGAAGAAAAGAAACAGTCCGAGAACTAATAGTTAGACTCAGACAATGATATGGAAAAACGTAGCGGCTCATCGCTACGTTTTTCGTTTGAGTAGGAATAGTTCGTCCGTGAGCGGTCGTAAAACCTTGAGCACGAGAATCAGTCTCTCCGGGCGCAACTGGTTAAAATAAGCTTGTAAGCTGCTTTACGGGCTTGAACAGAGCTGTTCCAGCTTCGTTTTTCCGATTGATAGGATCAGTTTACCGCTAAACTATTCGCTTGTAAATTTCGTTCTACGGAATTGCGGTTCGAGCGCTACCCGCGCCAGAAGCAAGTTTCGCAGTCCGCTCGCTCTCCAATTCAATGAGACGAACGTCCCGCCGAGGAAACTGTCTTGTTGGATTCGTTCATTTCCAGTCGACTGACTCGCTGATCTTGCTCGCTTCCCGAATCGATAAAGCCGGCTCCCATCCTCGTTCCTACTAGATACGTAGGACGAGCACGAACTTCCTCGAGCACGCGCGAAAGATACACGGCCACAATTCCTACTGACACTATTACTAGGCCGGTGAGCATGGTGGCAAAGCTCAAAATTGCGGCAGCGTCAAGCTTAGCGCCGTTTAGTACAAGTGCAATTGCAAATGACAGAAGACCCAGTACAGACAATATCAGTCCGACAAAGGGAAGGAAGATAAGCGGCGCGATGGAGAAAGCAAGCAGCCCATCCAGCGCCAGCGCGAGGAGCTTTTTGACAGTATAGGTGCTGTCTCCCAGCTCTCGAGCATCCCTGTCCAATGGAATGCCACATTGACGAAAGCCGAGCCAGGGAACCATGCCCCGAATGAACCGCGTTTTCTCGGGCAGGCTGGAAAGCGCTCGCACCACCTTACGGTCCATGAGGCGAAAGTCGCCGGTGTCCCAGGGAATCTCGATTGACGATATTGCACCGAGCACCCGGTAGAAGATGTGTGCGGTTACACGCTTCAACACTCGATCGCGGCGTTTAGAACGCGTTGCATAAACTACATCAAAACCTTCTTTCCACTTCACGAGCATTTTAGGAATAAGCTCGGGCGGATCCTGAAGATCGGAATCCATGTTAACGACGACTTCTCCCACTGCGTGGTCTAAACCAGCAGTGATTGCCGCTTGCTGTCCGAAATTACGGGAGAATTCGACAAGTTTGATATTTTGACGAGAGACAGCAAGCTGGCGCAACGCCTCTGTAGTAGGCGGTCGGCTTCCGTCATTGACGAAAACAACCTCGAAACCGCTAACTAGCGGTTCTAAGCAGGCGTCCAGCCGGTCCAACAGCTTGACCAGATTTCTCGGATCTTCGTTGTAGACCGCGACGATTATAGATAGTTCGGGATTCGGCAAAATGGTCACTCGGAGTGCCATGAACAGTTATCAACAACCTCGTGATTCTCTCGCACCGAACGCTCGGGGTCAACTTGGCAATTCCTAATGTACTCAGTCTAGTCGCTCATACCTGGTCTTATCTTCGCGACAGAACCAGTTCAGCAATTGGCTGCTTATAAAGTTAATTGATCACAAGAATAAAAAGGTGGCGAATGTTGAAACACAGCTAATCTTTGTGGGGGCTCGCGGCTCGCCACTTACTTCTCACGGGGAGGAAGATTTTCAATCGGTGCCTGCATATTTTCCAGAAGCTTTCTATACTGCGCCTTCTTAGGCGAATCGTCTAACGTCGACTCCACCACCGACTTGGAAAGGACCCCGCCCAGAGCTGCCACTCCGCCCATTCCTGGCTTCGATAAGAGATTGGCATTCAAGTTGGTCCAGGCTTGGTGGGATAGCGGTGTCGAGTTAAACACTCTGCTGAAGATGCCCTGGTTTTCCCGCGCTATGGCGCCCGGTCGCAGTAGGAATGCGCCTACCAATGCCTGCCCGGGAGTACCGATCATTGCCGAAAAGGCATGGTCAACTATCGGATGAATCCCCGAATTTACTGTCGGGAGGTTAGCTTCTTTCAAGGCTTCGAGGAACGTGTATGAGCTGCCGTCTGGCTTTTGGGACAGGTTATGCATATCCCAGGCTTTAACAGTACTATTGTATGTGCCGACAGTACCGGCCGAACCTAGCATGGCGGTAAGCCAGCGAGTGCGGCTAAGCGTTTGAGTGGAAACCGCTCCAAGACCAGCTTCCGATGCGTTTGTAAACGTATGGAAAGTATTCCCTGAGTCAGCAATTGCCTTTTCTATCTGTGTCAATCCTCTGGAGCCCGACGCTAATTTCTGAATAGACGAGGCGGAAAGCAGCGCACCACGTTCAAAGGGCGGAATAGAACCTATGAGTGCCTCGAGTCCTCGACCTTCGAAGACGCGGTTGCCGGCACTAGCGGCGGTGCCCAAACTGTCGCTGCCCGAGACAACACCTCTTCTAGTGAGTTCGTGCAAGTTGGGAAAGAGTTTTTCCATAGAACGCGGTGCCCGTGCCAGTGCACGCACCTGTCTAACCGTGGTGACACCAAGACGCTCCGCTGTCTCAATCAGTGCGAGCTGTCTGGTTGGGTCGACCCCTCTGACCGCCTCATGAACACTCGCTCCTCCCGACATATCGGATGAATGTTTGGCGATCTCCTCCATCGCCTTATTGTCTTTTTCGATAAATTTCGCCAGATCATCAACGGTCCCCATTCCGCCCTTACCTAGCGCCTGAGCCAGTTTAGCCTGGTCAATGCCGCTCAGTCCCTTCAGGTCGGCTCCTATTGCTTTAGCCACTGTTCCCAGGCGCGCATGAATCAGATTCGCCGACTCAACTGCACCCAGACCGAGCTGGGAAGTAATCGGAGTCGTTGCTTCCAACGCTCCCAGAATTCTCGCCTCACGCGCGAATCCGTTTCTGGCCATCAGTTCAGCCATTTTGCCAGTGGTATCGAAGCCATGTTCTGCATACCAACTTGCTGCCGTCTCCTTGTTGAACTGCCGAAATAGAGCCGGTCCTTCGCCGGCGGTTTGGAATATCAAGCTTCCTCGACCGAGCAGGCGAGACCCTACTTCAGCGGCAGCAAGAGACCCGACCACGTGAACGCCGGTGTCCGCCCAGCTCTCGGGCGTGCCAGTGAGCATCTCATATCCGTAGTGGCGCATGGTCGGTGCGCCGACTGCGGCAACTGCATAACCACCGGCTTTGGCAAGCGTCGGGCCGGCACGACCCAGGAGCCGCTCTGCGGCCGCAGCTACTTTCGGGTTACGGGATAGCGCCAGGGTAAGAGAGACAAAAGCCACCACGCCTATGTCAAGCACGATACTCTCGGTCTTGCTGGATTCTCGCAGCTCTCGTTTTATGTTCTCGGCCTTATGTGCTTCAACCACATTGAAGATGTTGTATTTATCCGGGTCGGCAAAAACCTCTTTGACTGCTCCGAAGAGTGATACCACATCGGAAAAACGTGCCTGATTAGCAGGGTCCAGTGGGTCAAAACCAAGGATCTCCTGCGTCTTAGCCGCCACTTCTTTGGCAACATCATAGGCAAGATCGGGCTTGAATCCGCTGTTCTGACCAAACCTGACTCTGGGAATGCCATCCTGCACTTCGATTTCGGTGCCCAAGTACAGCTGTGCTAGAACCTTTCGTGTATTGATTGGCATTTTTATAGCGCCAGTGTCTGCGTTCTCTCCTTGGAGGAAAAGCACCGCACTCTGCATGGACTGCCGTTTCGCTGCGTTTGGCTCATTAGCCATGTCCGCAGAGAGTTGTTTACTCTCTCCTTTCATAAGTTGAATTGGAAGTGCATCGGCTTTGTCGCGAGCCTGCTTGGTCCAATCGACCGCATCTTTGAACTGTCCATGCTGTCGAAGGAAGGTTGCATAGTTCTGCCTGACACCAACCTGGGATGTCAAAACCTGCATGTCGCCGAGAAGCGCACGGTGATAGTCATACTTTTGCTCGGCTGTGAGGTTGGCATCGCCCAGGACCGGCTTGCCTTCTTTGTCGGGGACAATTTCCTTTCCTTGCTTGAGCGCCAAAGCAATTATCGGAGCAGACTGAAAGAACTCACGGGTAGCGTCCTTGTCCAGGACCATGTCATAACGTTTGATTAGCTCCTCATAAAGCTCTTTTCCTTCGACCAAAGAAACTGAGGCCTCGGCACGCTCTTGTACCTGCTCGAGAGTGAGGTCTTTGAATTTAGGGTTGAGACCGGGGACAACCGCTTCTGCCTGGGCGGGTTGTTCTCGTATCACTTCGGGAGGCGCAGGACGGGCCTCGAGCTCCACTGCCGGTGGAGGCGCGGGTCTGGGTTCTTTCCCTGGCTCCACTGCCGGTGGAGGCGCAGGTCTTGGTTCTCTCCGCGGTTCCACTGCCGGCGGAGGCGCAGGTCTGGGCTCTCTTCCCGGTTCCGCCGCCGCTGGGAGGGCAGGTCGAGGTTCCTCTCCTGGAGCCGCTCCTGCTGGGGGCAGCGCCTCTTTCTTCACTTCCCTGGGGGCTGGTATGGGTTCCTCACTCCCTTCCGGCTCATCACCGCCATCAAAACTTGCGTCGTCTCCATACGCGACTACCTGTTCACGTTGAACCACCACTCCATTTCGTCCACCTGAGGGCTGATCATTCATTACCTGAACAAAGAGTGAGGTCGGCTCTTCTCCTACATTACAGCTCGACGATTCTCCATCTTCGAAGTCTGCGGTTTGTCGTCGATCAAAAGCTGTCATCTGGAATCTCCTGAATATCGAAGTGTGCGGCAGCGACACTGCTCGGTCATCAGTCTCCGGAGCGCGATCACGTGCGCCGTGGAACCCTGCTGGACAGTTTCTGGACATTTATAGACATGCGCCAGCTGTCAGCTCGCAGGCCGAATCTCGTAATCATGTTGTAGGGGAACGTCGCAATCGAATCTATTCTCGATTGGAGTATTTCTCGACACAAAAACGCCTCTAATTCGCCGAAAAGTTGGGATATTGCTCATACAATTTCCACTACACCCCGCAAGTCACACAGGTAGCAAAAGCTACTGTGCAAGCGAATAATTAAACTTGCCGGAGGAACATTCAGCGTCAGAATGACGAAAGTCCTGCCGTCATCTCGCAACTGACTGTTCTATCTTAGACCAGACTCAATGACCGAATCCAACTCCACGAGCGAGACAGTCCTGTGGCCAGGTCGACTGCTGGATTCCAACCAAGTTTTTCCCGAGCCAAGGTAATATCCAACACATTAGAAGGAACATCAAGAGAACGGGCCGGAATATAGGAAACATTCACGTCCACGTCAACGACCTGCTTGATTGTAGCGACCAACTGATTCAAGCTGACGCCGCTGCCACTACCAATGTTGAACACTCGCGGACCGTC
>CAYTDR010000468.1:0-6504 GCA_964436185.1 uncultured Candidatus Obscuribacterales bacterium
GCCTGTATCCAACGCTGCGCTGGCTGACAGAGCCGGTGCTGTGGCACGAGGTTTCAGGCATTGGGACGCCTTCGATAGGGACTGGTGGGGACGTTATCCTAATTCCTGGTGGTGTTCTGGTTGGGGAGACGGCTGGCCATGGGCATATTCAGGTTGGGACGATCTTTATCCCTGGTGGGGAGTCGACTCTACGGCGCCGGTGGCTTATGACTACGGCGACAACATAAGCTATCAGGGTGACGATGTCTACTATGGCTCGCAGCCGTATGAGTCGGCCGGTGCATATTACAGTCAGGCACAGACACTTGCTTCTTCAGCGACGCCCACTGCCACTGAGAAGACTAAAAAAGCATCCGATTGGAAGTCCCTTGGAGTGTTCGTATTAACTCAGGGCGACCAAACTGATACCAACTCCATGTTTCAGTTGGCAGTTAACAAGTCTGGCGTCGTGCGCGGTAATTATTTCAATCCATTGACTCAGGATGAGAAGCCGGTGCAAGGCAAAATAGATCTGAAAACAAAACGAGTAGCCTGGACAGTTGGCACCAATAAAGATACCGTCTACGATACCGGTCTTGCTAACCTTCTTGCCGGGCATAGTACTCTCCTACTTCATGTAGGAAAATCTCAAACCCAGCAATGGAATATATTTCGGCTCGACCAGCCCAAGGCTTGAGGAGTTGTCCTACAGAACAGCAGTCTCTCTATAGGCGCCCCAGACTTCTCTAAGTGCGTCGCAAACTTCGCCTAGTGTTGCATAGGCTTCTACGGTCTCCATCAGAACTGGGAAGGTATTCTCGCCGCTACGGCAGGCTTGCTTCAAGGCAGCCAGGCTGTTGGCTACCTTCTCATTGTCTCGTCTTGCCATCAGTGCGTCCAGGCGCGCGGTTTGTCTCTCCTGATATTGTCTGCCGATCTTGAGGATTTCGATATCCTGACCGGGAGCCTTTTCAGTAAAGGAATTGAGTCCAATGAAGTGTCGTTCTTTGGACATCAATTTCTGTTCGAACTTGTATGCAGAGTCGGCAATCTCCTTCATGAAGAAGCCTTTTTCGATACCAGCGATGACACCACCGATCTCATCGATTTGATCGAAGTAGACGTTGGCCTGTCGTTCCATTTCGTCCGTGAGCCATTCGACAAAGTAGGAGCCAGCCAGCGGATCGGCTACATTAGCAACGCCTGTTTCATAAGCGATAATCTGCTGTGTTCTCAATGCCACGTGAGCAGCTTTTTGAGTCGGCAAGCCGAGAACTTCGTCCATGGAGTTGGTGTGCAGTGACTGAGTTCCGCCGAGGACTCCAGCAAGCGCCTCGATGGCGGTGCGCACAATGTTGTTTTCAGGTTGAGGTGCAGTGAGACTGCATCCGGCAGTCTGGGTGTGGAAGCGGAGCTTCAAAGTACGCTCATTGGTGGAGCCGTACTTGTCTCGCATGCGCTTGGCCCAAATGCGCCTGGCAGCTCTGTATTTGGCGATCTCTTCAAAGAAATCGATATGAGCATTAAAGAAGAACGAGAGACGTGGAACGAAGTCATCGATTTCGAGACCTGCTTCCACTCCGGCATCTACGTAAGCGAAGCCGTCAGCCAACGTGAATGCGAGTTCTTGTACGGCTGTGGAACCAGCTTCGCGAATGTGATACCCACTTACGGAGATTGTATTCCAGCGAGGCACCTCTTTGGTGCAGAACACCATCATGTCCTGGATTAACTTGAGCGCCGGCCTTGGTGGAATCAGGTAGGTTTTCTGCGCAATATACTCTTTGAAGATATCGTTTTGAAGAGTGCCGTTGAGCGTCTTCAAGTCGAATCCTCGCTTCTTGGCGTTAGCGAGGAACATGCAAAAGATCACAGCTGCCGGTCCATTAATAGTCATGGAAGTGGAGACTTTGTCGAGTGGCAGGTCTCTATAAAGGATTTCAACGTCTTCCAGGGAGTCGATAGCGACGCCGCAGACGCCAACCTCACCATCAGATTTAGGATGAGTCGAGTCATATCCCATCAATGTGGGCAGGTCGAATGCTGTCGAAAGACCAGTCTGTCCCTGGCTCAGCAAATATTTGAAGCGTTGGTTCGTCTCCTCCGGACCGCCGAAACCGGCGAATTGACGCATCGTCCAGATTTTTCCACGGTACATTGTGTCGTGGATTCCGCGTGTGTACGGGAACTGACCTGGGTCCGCCAATTGCTTATCGTACTCCCAACCCTGCAAATCCTCGGGACCATATGTCGACTTAAGCGGGATGCCGGACAGGGTTTCATGCGTGATTTCAGCCTTGTCACCCTTCTTCGACTCCGGTTTTGCTAACTCCTTGACCATGCTTAAATCACTCCTCGAACGACTGGACGTACTAACACAATTGAAAACTGAGCAGGCCACAGACTCTGATTTCCGATATGATCAAACCGTGCTGCGCCGACTGGGTAGCTCGATTTTTCTCGTTCGGGTGCGAATCAGACGAATCGCCTTACCTGTAATTCTTCCATAACCGAGGAGCTTTTGTCATGACTACCGCTGCTGATACTCACAACGCTGCAAGAATGATCGATGACATTCTAAAGAGTGATAAGCCAATAGCAGTCCGGGCGCCACGCGGCTTGGAGCTGAATGCGAAGGGGTGGTTGCAGGAAGCGGCGCTAAGAATGTTGCTCAATAACCTCGATCCCGAAGTTGCGGAACGTCCGCAAGATCTAGTGGTCTACGGTGGATCGGGTAAAGCTGCGCGCAACTGGGATTGTTTGAAAGCAATTGTAAAGGCACTACTCGATCTGGCAGATGATGAGACGCTGTTAATCCAGTCCGGCAAGCCCGTCGGGATTTTCAAGAGTCACACGAATGCACCACGGGTTCTCATTGCCAACTCGAACCTGGTGGGTAAATGGGCTAACTGGGACCATTTTCGTGATCTCGAAAAGAAGGGTTTGATTATGTTCGGTCAGATGACCGCAGGCTCCTGGATCTATATTGGTACGCAGGGAATTCTTCAGGGAACGTACGAAACTTTTGCTGCTCTGGCTCGAAAGCACTTCGATGGCACCTTGAAAGGCAAGATTGTTCTGACATCCGGTCTTGGTGGTATGGGTGGTGCTCAGCCTCTTGCAGTGACGATGAATGAAGGCGTGGCTTTGTGCATAGAGGTCGATCCGGAGAGAATCAAACGTAGGTTAGAGACTAACTATTGCGATGTTCAGGCAGAGGATCTGGAGCATGCCATTAAACTCGCCACGGAAGCGAAGGCGAATGGCGAGGCGGTATCGATAGCGGTGCTGGGAAATGCTGCCGATGTGCTGCCCAAATTGCTGCACAAAGGCTTCAGACCTGATGTGCTGACGGATCAGACATCAAGCCATGATCCGTTGAACGGTTACGTCCCGCTTACCGAGGACGGAGTACCGATGGACCTGGAGGTCGCAGATAAGTTGCGAGCCGAGGATCCACGCGCCTACACTGAGCTTTCAACAAGCGCAATTGCAAGGCATGTGAAAGCGATGCTCGAGTTTCAAAAGGACGGCGTTATTACTTTTGACTATGGCAACAACATTCGCCAGGTAGCTCTGGATAAAGGTGTGGAGAACGCTTTCGACTTCCCTGGTTTTGTCCCGGCTTACATTCGCCCCCTCTTCTGCGAAGGTAAGGGACCCTTCCGATGGGCAGCTCTTTCAGGCGATCCTAAGGATATTGAGGTTATCGATGAAGTAATTCTCGAAAATTTCAGTCACGACAAGCCACTTTGCAGATGGATTGAAATGGCCTCCAAGCGGGTTAAGTTCCAGGGATTGCCTGCTCGCATATGCTGGTTGGGATATGGTGACCGCGCGAAGATGGGCTTGATCATGAATGATCTGGTGGCATCAGGCAAGGTCAAGGCGCCAATCGTCATCGGAAGAGACCATTTGGATTCCGGTTCCGTCGCTTCGCCCAATCGGGAAACTGAAGGAATGAAGGATGGAACGGACGCTGTGGCGGACTGGGTCTATCTTAATGCGTTAATTAATGCCGTCGGCGGTGCCAGCTGGGTGTCGCTGCATCACGGTGGTGGCGTAGGAATCGGATACGCGCTCCATGCGGGTCAAGTGATCGTGGCTGACGGTACTGCCGATGCTGCAGACCGATTACAGCGCGTGCTAACCAGCGATCCTGGTATGGGCGTTATCAGGCATGTGGACGCCGGCTACGACGAAGCGATTGAGTTTGCCAAGAAATCGGATGTGCGCATCCCCCTCTGGGAAATCGAGTAAGAACCGTATGTGAAGCCGCGGGACATCTCAACGCGCAGGCACAGCCAGGTAAAGAAGAGGAGTCTCTCATTGAACGGAAGAGTCTATATGTTGTCGGCCTTATTGCTCTCGCTTTTAAGCTGTCCTGATTGCCAGTCTGTGCCGGTGATGGTTCAACCCTGGCTCAATCTTCAATTGGTAAGCGCGGCAATCTTGCCAATGGGATTTATTTGGTCACTCTAGAAGGACCAACTTCTAAAGCGATTACTCCGGCAACTGAAAATGAGCAGGTAGAGCTTTACGACTTTCGATTGATGAACCCAACGGACAAAGAGGATCCCATATACGTTGTCCTCCAGAAAAGCCCATTTATCCCAATCACCCTTGATTGCGTTCCCGGAAAAGATAAGGACAGCGAGGGAAAGCCAAAGCTCATGCTTCAGCTCACTCATGATCAGATTGCTCCACTCGAGAAGTTCACTCGTGAAAATTGTGGCAAACCGATCGCCATCGTCATCGGTGGAAAGATAGTTTCCAAACACAAGATTAGAACGGTCATTGAGGGTGGAAAGCTGCAGATTACCCGTTGTACAGACAATGGATGCGAGAAGATCTACAGCACGTTGGTCGAAGATCTGAAAAAAAGGGAATCCCGATAAAGCCTGCAAGATTTTGGCAACAAAATTCTCATAACATCATCTCGTATCTTGCAGCACTGTCTTCCTTCCGAATACTAAGCCTGGCCGATACTCGTTTCTCTAAGCTTGATCTCTCCTTAATCGGAATTCTGAGTCGTCTCGAGGCACTCAATTTGCACAATGCCAGGGGCGTCGATGACGTGACTATTCAGGAGCTGAAGGTACTGAAAAGGTTGAGAGTCCTTCACATCGGCGGAAACGGAATCAGCCAGGAAGCGGCTGAACGATTGCAAAGGCACTTGCCTGACTGTCAATTTATTGGTATCCAAAAGGCTGCAACTCCGACAAACGCAAAACCTCGCCGAGTGCGGAAGAAAGCGACCTGAAGACGCTGTGTTTAATCAACTGCAGAAGGATAGGCTGGACGCTGTTCTGTCCCTACTCAATATCAAGCACCGAATTTAGTGCACCAATCGAGGTGTCCTCGGGCCGCCATAAAGTACGTGTCTATCTTCGTTCCTCTCATTCCATCGGAGTATCTGGAACAATATCACGAGTAAATATTCAATAAACGGAATAACATCATACGTGGATTTCGCATTGCATACCCCAGATTAATCGGTCTTAATGTTCCTGAATTCGACAGAGGAACATTGAATGTCTCAACTTGTTATTGAAAGAAAGGAAAGCGACGCACCAAGCGCAGTCGCACCTGCCGACAAGAAGCAGAGTAAGTTCCAAGCGTTCATCGCGGCCTGGTTAGGCGAAGCGTTTGATGCGCTGGATGCCACCATATTTTTCATCGCCATGTATCCGGCAATATCGGAGCTAATCAATTCGAAGAACGACGCTGAGATCGGCTGGTACGGTTCGCTTGTAATCGCTGTGTTCATGCTGGGTTGGGCAATTGGTGGAATCGCTTTTGGCATGATCGCCGATCGAATTGGTCGAGCCAAGACTATGGTGACGACAATTTTGTTGTATGCAATCGCGACCGGACTGTGTGCACTTTGCCACTCCTGGCAAGAGCTTGCCGTCTGCCGGTTTCTGGTAGGAGTTGGCGTTGGCGGAGAGATCGGCCTCGGATGCGTTATTGTTTCGGAAGCCTGGCAGAACGGTCGCGGACGGGTCTGGGCAACTGCGATGGTAGAAAGTTCATTCTGTTTCGGTGTGATGGGTTGTGCTCTAGTTAACGCCTTACTTGGTCCCTATGGATGGAGATGGCTTTTCGTGGCTGGTTTGGTACCTGCATTCTTTGCGCTCTATTTCCGGCTTAGTCTGAAGGACTCTGAATCGTTCGAAGAGGCTAAACGACAGCGTGCTGCTAGCAAGGCCGCCAATGCTCATCAAGCAAAAGGTGGACTGTCGCAGATGATAAGAGATTTGCCGTTGGTTGTTTTGCTCCGTGGCGCTGATGGTGGGAAACTCATGATCACTGCGATGTGTGCTACTTGCGCGGTAATTGGCTGGTGGGGTTGCATCTCCTGGATCGCTCCCTGGATCAATCAACTTACTGGCGGTTTGGCGGTAGAAGAGCGAAGCATTGGCACTACTGCCGTCAGCATCGGCAATCTAGTTGGTTGCTTCGCGACACCACTCCTTCTAGGCAAAATCGGCAGAGCACAGTTGCTTCGATATTCCTTCCTGG
>CAYTDR010000469.1:0-1344 GCA_964436185.1 uncultured Candidatus Obscuribacterales bacterium
GCATACAGCAATAAACCAGATCATCACGCGACTGTAGAAACTTGAATTCTGGTATCGCGTCGTTGATGCGTGGCGGATCATTCTTGAGCTTGGCTTGCACCATATCCAATACCGTCAAGCCCCTGTGCGCGGGAAGACCCGTAAGCGATTCGTACATGGAAATGCCGAACGAGTAAATGTCGCTTCTTTCGTCCAACACCCGTCCCATGCATTGCTCGGGGCTCATATAGACGGGACTGCCAACTACCTCTCCTGCGCGTGTTAGTCTCTGATTTTCCCCACTGCCCTTAATCTGAGCAACACCGAAATCGAGGATGGTGGCATGATCCTGTGCAGGCTCTTCCGAAATCATGATATTGTCAGGCTTCAGATCGCGATGAAGAATACCGATCTTGTGCGCAAACCGCATTGCGTCGGCTATTTGCTGAAAAATGCGTACGACTCGAGCCTGAGGCAGTAACGCCTTTTCCTTTAGCATGTGACTGAGGCTCTCACCCTCAACGTACGCCATGACCAGGTATGGCTCATCGTTGCTGGTGAAGCCGAAATCGAACGTTGCCACGATGTTTGGATGGCTCAATTGTCCAAGAGCGCGAGCCTCGCGCTTGAGCCGCTGAACATTGAGCTGGTCGCCAGAAAGGGCGGAAGGGAGCAATTTGATCGCTACCTGCCGATTAACCAGAATCTGACGACCTTTCAGAACCACGCCCATGCCGCCCCCAGCAATAACTCCAGTCACCTCATACTGATCGATGACCTTACCAATCAACGGGTGCGTATTCTTCAAGTCATGGGGGAGGAACGGATTCATTAGCCAGACAATACAATCCTTCTTCATCGCGTGCCCGTTTATAAGTTCCACTACTCAATATATACTAAACGTAGGCAGCATATAGTAGGTTATTAACCCTACTTCTTTCGAGGAATAGTGTTAGGCTGGATCGCTTTGAGGCTCCAGGTCGCGGACTTCATCTTAAGTCACCATGCAACGTAACATATCGGTCTGTGATCCTTCAATGCGAGCCAGGCAGCTACCGTTTTCCTGGAATTTCTGGATAAACGTCGCTTGAAGGACGAACCTTCTTCCCTGTGGAATTCGGGAGATACAAGTGACGCCAACCAGACAGTAGCCTCTCGAGGCTGCAGAATCACGTCCAGCAAGGCTTCCTAGTTCACGGCACGAGCATGAGAATCCGGTTGTTAACAGGGCTATGGCTACGTCGCGCTTTTGCAACTGCACTAGAACTTAGGGCTCTGAAATCGCCCTTTGAAGCTGCTACCAAATGCGCTACCGAACCAGTATCAATTAATTTAGCAACACATACAATACCGACTTCACGGATC
>CAYTDR010000469.1:1354-6497 GCA_964436185.1 uncultured Candidatus Obscuribacterales bacterium
TTGAAATGCAGCACCCCGGCGCCGAGCGGGTTCTTCTTTGGAATGTCCGTTGCCGATGCTGGTTCTGATGACGCACCGGAACTCTGGGGCTCCATTGATGCAGGCAAGCGAACCGCCATCGTAGTAGATGTGCCGCCATCGAAGTTGATGGCAGAATCACAACCTAATTCCGATAGAAACTTTGCGAGAACAGGCAATGAGCACCCTCGAGAAAACTCTTTTGTCCTGCGCCCCTCGACGCAGACAATGGCTAGCGTTTTGCCGCCGATAATTCCCACTGCTGTTCGTGCAGCTGGCATACTGGTGCCGATAGAGTCTACTACTTTCCCGCTCTCCTCAGTTCGAACGAAAGCTCCAACGCGAGGCGCATAACCAGGCAGGATTCGAGGACCGCCCTGGACTGCATGGAGAAGAGAGTAACCAGGCTCAACGGGCTCATTGTGCGGTTGAACGCAAGCTCGTACAGTTCCACCAGGAGACTTCAAGAAGCGAAGCTCGTCACGATTGAAGATGTCCTTGAGAAACGGCTTCAATTTGACATTCTCTATCAATGCCTTGTTTTCCTTCGGTTCACAGACCTGGCGTCCGTCGATAGTAATATAGCTGGTGCTCTCGCCATCACTGAGATTAAAGAATCCAGCATTCCAGGCAGCAATCGCATTGACAGCCTGCGCCGCTTTGGTAGTGGTTTCAACGGTTTCGCTGATGTACGGACGGACGGTCCACGAATTGCCGGACAGTTCGACAATCACCAAATGCGCTACCACATTATTGGGCATGGATACTTTGTAGTACTCACACCCCTTGCCACCAAGATAAGCATGCTGGAGCGCAATACCGTTCAGAAGTTTCCTGTTCAATTCACGCGGCCCTGCGATTTGAGGTTTCGTCATAGCACCATTTATGGTAGCATCCCCGACGTCGTTTCCTGATCTGGTTCCCGCCCAAACTGGCTTGGCTGGAGGATAGACTACCATTGCGCAAACGGACACGCACCCCGACAAGGCAAGGAGATAGCCAAAGTTTGATAGTCGTACTCGTCTCAAGTTCATATCCTGCAATTAAGTCTCCATTCACGCGCGGCTCATTTAGTTTACCTCAATTCAGAAGCTCAGACTTTGCTTCGTCTTGCGCCTCCATGCACGCGGAGCTCCCGGACTCAAAAGACAATTAGCTGATTCGTTCCACCGACCAGGAATAAAATGCGCTGCGAGAAGCCAACATTTCCCGCCCCTTCAAACTAGGCCTCAGGGCGAGATATGGTGCTTCAACCAGGAGTCTACCGTATCAATTAGAATCGGATCCGGAGATACGGTTTCGAACATCAAATGCTCCGCCAGACCCGCCAAATGCAAGGTCTTATCTTTCGAGGAAACCGCATCAAACAATGAAAATGTTCCCTCAGGCTTGACCAACCGGTCGCCTAAGCCCTGAACTATAAGTACGGGCAAGTCAGTAATCTTCTCTACTTGCGGTTTAGTACGCCTCATGAACACAGCGAACTCCATGAGCTCGATTGGTGAGAGCTGCAATTTAGCTTTGGGATCTTTCTTCCACTTGGATTGCATATCGGCATTGGAAGTAGCCATTGCAGCCACGTAGTCGACATCAAATGCCTTGTGAGGGTCTTTGATAAAATGCAAGGCCGTTTGAAGAGTCATCTTCTTTTGTTGGAAACGTTCTGCCGATGGAACCGAAGAAATGACGCCATCTATGACACCACCAAGGCTAGCAGCCGCACGCAATGCAATGGCACCGCCCATCGACTCTCCCAGGACGAAAACCTTGAGATTTTCAGAATCTGATTTGAGTGCCTCACAAAGCAGCCTGATATCTGCAATCGCTTGATCGTAGTCGATTTCCTCCATTCCTCTCGTCTGCGTCCATGAGCCGAATCCTCGCACATCCAGCGCATAGACAACATAGCCACGTTTATTCAATTCAGTCGCAGTATAATGAAAGGCTCTGTTCTCCAGACCCAGACCGTGAATACAGACTATGGCTGCCTGCGCTTCTTTCCAGTTTCCCCAGCCAATTATGGGCATGCTTCGCTCCCTAAAATCACAAGCGGCCCAAGCCAACGCCGCTGGAGTTCTGGGATGCAGTTCCGCTATATATTTGCGCCGAAACATATCAATGAGTGCTTCATAGGTAGGCGCAGCTCCTGACTGCTCGGTGCTCATCCTCAGCTCAATCAGGGAGCGAAGTAGTGGGCGCAATTCAGTCCTGAGCTCCGTAAGTTTTTCAGGTTGATTGCTGAGCCTGTAAACATCCGACAATTGCAAATGCGCCCACACCAGACTGAACACTGCTAGTGGATCCTTTTGGCAGCGAGCTTTTGTGGAACGCACTAACATCGTCCCGTACTTTTCAGCCTCTGCATAGTCCTTCGAATTTGTCATGCAAGCCACTATCGATTCCAGAATCTCTTCTCGCACTACCGATGGTTCACCCTGGATTAGCTCAGCGAGCATAAAAGCGGACTTGTAGTCGACTAAAGCGGTCTTTTCGTCGTTGTCTCCATAACGACAATCTCCAAGGCGTTTTAGTACCAGCATGTTCTGATAGTTGTCACTGGTCTCTGATTTCTCGACTATTTCTTTCGCTTCTTTCAGATACCGAATTGCCAATTTAAAATTGTCGTTTTTCGATTCGAGCGCAGCCAAGAAGTACGGGACTTCCGGATCTTCTTTGCCGGGAGAACTGGCATACGCAGAGAGAAGAAGGGCGTGTGCCTCTTTCTCTTGTCCCGCCAGCGCCAGGTCTAGAGCATGAGAGCTGACACTATTTTTGGTACCACTGTCTTCTGATGCAGACTGGATTTCATTGGCGAAACTGGTAGCAGGACTTTCCGCCAGAAAGCACAAAAGAAAAAAGATGACGATCCAAAGTCGAGCGAGAAAATTAATGCCTGACACTTTCAAAGTTACTCCTCCCATGGCCTCTCCATTATCTTCTGTTTAATGGTTGTTGCACAACCAACCAACTGTTCATCACTGGAATGCAAAGGCGCAATGCGCCCCTGAGCGCCGAGTAGATCCGACTTGGCGAGTGCGTCACCACTATGGAAAAAGGAAAAGACCGCCGCGATGCGACGGTCTTTTCTCATAATCTCAGCGTTAGAGAGCTTCTTAGTCGAGGCTCATCCAAACGGCTTTGACGTTCGAATACAGTTCGAGCGAGTGCTTGCCAAGCTCGCGGCCATAGCCGCTCATCTTGTAGCCGCCGAACGGAACTGCTGGATCGAAGACGTTATAGCAGTTGACCCAGACCGTACCGGCCTGAAGTTCAGATGCAAGACGGTGAGCCTTCTTAACGTCGCTGGTCCAGATGGCTGCCGACAGTCCGAAGCGAACTGCATTAGCCTGTTTGACTACATCTTTTTCGCCTTCGAAAGGCAGAACGGCAAGAACAGGTCCGAAGACTTCTTCTTGAGCGATGCGCATGTCGTTCTTCACGCCGGTGAAAATGGTCGGTTTGACGAAGTAGCCTTTCTTCAGATCGGCTGGCTGTTCGCCGCCGCATGCAAGCTTGGCGCCTTCTTTCTTGGCGATATCGATGTAGTTGAAGCAGCGCTCTTGCTGTTCTTTCGATACCTGCGGTCCGATGGCGACGCCTTCTTGGAGACCGTTGCCCTGCTTCATTTTGCTTACGCGATCGAGAAGCTTGGTCATGAACTCATCATGGACCTTCTGCTCAACGAACAGTCTGGAACCTGCGCAGCAAACTTGACCCTGGTTGAAGAAGATACCTCTGATAGCCCCTTTAACGGCGGCATCGAGGTCGGCATCAGCAAATACAACGTTGGGAGCCTTGCCGCCCAATTCCAGCGATACTCTCTTGAGAGTTTTGACCGAAGCTTGAACGATAAGTTGACCGGTTTTGTCTTCGCCGGTGAAAGCAATCTTGTCTACGTCGTCATGGTTGGCGAGGAATTCACCAGCGGAATCCGGACCGAGACCGGTGACAATGTTGATCACGCCAGCCGGAACTCCAGCTTCCAGAGCCAATTCACCAATTCTCAAAGCCGACAGAGGAGTTTGCTCAGCTGGCTTCAATACGACCGAGTTGCCGCAAGCCAGAGCTGGGCCCCACTTCCAGGCAAGCATCATCATCGGGAAGTTCCAGGGAATAATCTGACCGACTACTCCGATGGGCTCGCGAAGAGTGTAGGTGAAGAAATCGTTGTTGCAATTGATGGTTTCGCCTTCCAGTTTGGTTACCCAACCGGCGTAATAGCGGAAAACTTCCACTGTACCAGGAACATCAACCCAACGGGATTCATTGAGGGGTTTGCCATTGTCTAGTGTTTCTAATTGAGCAAGCTCGTCGGCATGGGCTTCAATAAGATCAGCGAGTTTGAATAGAATGCGAGCGCGTTGTGCCGCAGACATCTTTTTGTGCCAGCGACCTTCTTCGAAAGCTCTTCTGGCGGCCTTAACGGCCAGATCTACGTCTTCTTTTCCAGCTTCTGGAACTTCGGCCAAGACTTCTTCTGTAGCCGGGTTAACGGTCTTGAAATATTTATTCGTCTTCGGCTCTACCCATTGACCATCAATGAGTAACCGTTTCGGTTTAGCTAACCATTCCTTACAAAGTAATTCTTTTTCGTGGACAACGGCCATGTAAGACCCTCCCGAGATCGATGAAACTATATACGTGACGAGCCGCGCAAGCGAGTTTCCGCCAACACGTTACCTCAGGCTAACACGCTATTTTAATATTTCCTGAATACTTCGCAAAGCTTTAAGAATAGCCCAGCAATATCACTACCGCGCATCCACTCTATACACTGCGGAGTTTTTCAGGTAGGTAGTGACAGTTTACATAGTTAAAAGCGACGGTGTTGAATTAGAACTTGGCCAGGTCACGGCTTAGCATCCATGTACATCTATTGGCAGCAGCTGCGCTATAAGAAATTCGTGGAAACAGCAACAATTGTTTGATCGCCCTATTGGTATCACGCGGAGTGAACATGCAATATCTAGCAGCAGCCTTCGATTATGATGGCACCCTGGCACATGATGGCACCGTCAGTAGTGCAGTCGTCGACGCCCTCCGGAAACTGAAAACTTCCGGGCGCAAGCTACTTCTTGTGACGGGACGGCACCTCGAAGACTTGCTACAAGTCTTTCCCGAATCA
>CAYTDR010000470.1:0-6496 GCA_964436185.1 uncultured Candidatus Obscuribacterales bacterium
TGACGGCGCCTTCTTTGGTCATCCGCTTGCGGCGAATCAGTCTTTGAGCGTTGATCGCTGTCTCCAGAAGGGCTGGGCTGATCAAACCTGACAGCATGAGACATCGTCCGAACGGCAACCCAAGCGATTGCGCACGTGCAATCGCCTCATCCACTTCATGAGACTGCACGATACCTGCCATGACGAGCAGCTCGCCAAGCCTGTTTGTGCGACTCTTCATCGCCGAAGTGCAACCGACACATTTCAGTGCCTCTTCCAGAGTGACGGAGTCATCTGCCATCAGCTCGTTTACTCGATGACCTGTCTGCAAGCTGAGAATTCCATCCTTGAGCAGCGACTGTAGCTGAATGACCATCTGCAACTGACGTTCTGTCACCCAGCCGGACATGATTAGAACGCGTCCCAGTGGAATACCCAGCTCGTAGGAGGAATCTAGAGCATGCTCTAAAAGCTTCTCAGTGACTATCTTGAACTCGACGAGAAGGTCGCCGAGCATGCAGTCGTTGCTCACCTCATCCGCATCGTTGCAGGGGAGGATCGGACTTGCGTTGCTAACCGTCTGCTTCAGTCGATCGATGATAGAGATCGACTGTGTTGAAATATTCGTTTTTTCTTGACTCATCAGTTCATCCTGGATCAGAAGGTAACACGATACCCAATGTCAGCGACAATGAACGGACATACGGCGATCGTTGTCCGTAAGTCGTAGTAATAAGTGACTAGAGGCACACTACAATTTGTGTCGGGCACCCAAGAGGATAAACCGCTTTGGATATGCTTGTCAAGAGATGCGAGCAGGCACACAGCCCTGAAACCCCGCTGCTGCGATTATCTTGAATGTTGGTGGGGTTCATTCTCGAATAGATCTTGCGGATAAATTAGTCACAAAATTTCTGACCGTTTTGTGACCATCATGTGATCCCGATTAGTACCATACTCAGTACCAAGTTTTCTTATTATCTTTTATAGTATACTGTCGAACAAAAATTTCGGAAGAAGAACACACCTGCGCGGGGCCAGCTCAAGGAGCTAGTCTCGCGCAGATGCGATTCCGTTGTATCCGCCAATGAGCTTAATCGAGAAGCACTGAACGGGCTTGACGTCAACAGAGACGGACGCAGACGGTTGCCTGCGGTCGCTCTCGATTCAAGCTAGTCTGTTAGCATCCCGGTTATTTGCTCACCGAGTCGATCTTCTTCAAACAGTCGTTCAGCCAGTTGATGACCGAATCGCTGTCCGATTTCTCGATGTAACTCGTTTGCAGAATGGTGTGACCACCGCTCTGGCGAATGACGAACGTCACATCGGCCGAACGCAGACGCGAGTTGAGAAGGTTGAGTGTCTCCGGGTTCGTCTGCCGGTCGTCGCAGGACTGCAGGACAAGCACAGGAATGTTGGCAGGAATTTTCCTGACGTAGTTCTTCGTGTCCTCCGGAAACTTCCGTGTCTCCGTCAACTCCAGGACACCGAACTTCTTGCGCACCAACGGGTCATCCAACAGCTCCTTCGCGATACGCCGATCGGTCGAGAAGAAGTTGGAGATCTGCTTGCTGAAGTCGACCTTGGCCAAGCCCAGAGTCGCCACTGTGAGAAGTCCTCGCGGAATCAGTCGCGCGTAGTGCCGTTCGAGGATGAGCGCCGGGCCCGAGAGGATGACGCCATCGACCAGGTCCGGGTGTTTGGCCGCCAGACGGATGGACAACGCACCACCCATGCTCTCACCGCCGACGAACAGGGGAATGTCCTTGTGAGCCTTGCGGATTCGCTTGGCCACAAGAGCCACATCGTCATCAGCGGAGGACACATAATCGATTCGGGTGGCACTGCCGCTCGAGTAGGCACGTCCCAAACCACGCATGTCCGGTGCGTAGACGACGTAGCCTTTCTCGGCGAGCTGCGTGGCCAACTTGTCATAGAGCAGCCCGTGCTCGGGAAATCCGTGCAGGAGCAGGACAGCCGCTTTCGGCGTCACGGACGAGTCGGACCACTGGCGCACAGGAGTAACTAGCCCCTTGCCCAAGGTCGGGTTATCGTCACGAACGACTGCGGCATTGGAAGTGGCTCCCATCAGGCCCAGACACAGGACCGCGAGGAAACCACTTAGTTTGCTTCTCATTCTGTTCTCCGAGAGATGCAGGCTCTTGGGCGAACGCTGGACTGGTTGCCAGGTCTCCACAAAGAGCCGACATGGTTACGGGATTCAAATTGCTGCAGCGAACCACAACCAAGCAAGTCCGAAAGCGCTCCAATAGCGGGATTGCTACGAGAACGCTTTCTTTCTTCTAGTTTTGCTGTTTTTTGGCGATTAAAATGTCCGGATGACACGAGGGTGATTGAGAAACAGTGAAGCAAACTCAGATACCTAAACAAAAGATCTTGTAAACAAAGCTCCATGCTTAAAAAACTGGAGCCTTATTCGCTTATCGAGTATTAGATATGAATCGCGGTTAAGCACATACCACCACGCATATCTCGAAGTTATAGATCTCAGATAGCTTCACTTAAATTGAGCAATATCGATACGGTTTTTGCCAGAGGCGCACTACGAGCGGTAAACTGCATAAGAATTGACACTTAGCTTAGGCCGACTTTCAGGTTTTAATTGACTCATAAAAGCCTTTATGAGCTTATTCTGCATTGTCTTGACATGCCTTCTATCTCTATGAATTTAGATATAACTATCTACTCTCCGCTTGAACATTCCCTAGAACAACAGCCAATTTACGTTTCTCCTTCTCCGAGACTGATGTCTCCGGGAATGATCGGTCTCTCTCCGCCAATCAACCATGAGCCACGACGATGCGTCTATAAAAGTGGCTCCAACGTACCTTTCGAGGACCAAAGATGAGTCAAGAACACGGTATCAAGTCGTCCTACATGGATCGAACCGCCGATCCAGGACAGGATTTTTTTCGTTTCGCTAACGGTGCCTGGCTGGATGCGACAGCAATTCCTCCGGAATATCCTCGCTGGGGATCATTCCTGATTCTGCGAGAAGCCAACCTCGCTCAGCTCAATCGCCTGATGGAAGAACTGTCTGCATCAACCGGCAATGCCCCAGGCACGGTGGCACAGCAAGTTGGTGACTTCTTCTTCTCAGGCATGGACGAGAAGAAGGTGGCCCGTGATGGAGCCAAGCCCCTGGCTCGTGAGTTCGCACGTATCGACGCCGTGCGCTCCCGCCGCCAGCTCGCCGAGGTCATCGGTCGCCTGCACAACTACGGAGCGAACGTTCTCTTCGGCTTCGGTTCCGGCCAGGACTTCGCAGACAGCAACCAGGTCATCGCTCAAGCGGCCCAATCCGGATTGGGTCTGCCCGATCGCGACTACTACACGAAGGACGACGGCGACAGCGTCACCTTGCGTGAGAAGTACGTCGCGCACGTGGCGCGCATGTTCATCCTGCTCGGCTACAACAAGTCGCGCGCGGAGAAGGCCGCTGCGGCGGTGATGAAGATCGAGACCGCCCTCGCCCATGCGTCGCTTACCAAGACGGAACGCCGCGACCCGGCGAAGAACTACCACAAGATGCCTCTTGCGGAGTTCCAGAAGATCGTCTCGCGCCTGCCGCTCGATACCTACCTGAAGACCATCGGTTCGCCTGAGTTCGACGAGTTGAACGTAGGCCAACCAGCATTCTTCAAGGGCGTCAACGAGCTGCTCGGCACGATCACTTTCACCGAGTGGAAGGCGTATCTGCGCTGGCACTTCATCCGAACGACCGCCTCCTACCTGTCGCCTGCTTTTGTCGATGAGAAGTTCGACTTCTACGGTAAGACCCTCACCGGTCAGAAGGAACAACAGGCTCGCTGGAAGACAGTCGTCGACGTGACCGGCAGTCTGTTGTCGGAAGCGGTCGGACAGCTCTACGTCGCCCGCCACTTCCCGCCCAGCTCCAAGACCCGCAGGCTCGAGCTGGTCGAGAACCTGCGCGAGGCATTCCGGCAGACGCTCCTGACCATCGACTGGATGTCGGACGATACTCGCAAGGCAGCGCTGGAGAAGCTGAACGCCTTCAACTTCAAGATCGGCTACCCCGACAAGTGGATCGACTACTCGTCGCTGCGCGTCCATCGCAACTGCTACGTGTGGAACGTTCTGCGCGCCAAACAGTTCGCGTCGAAGAGGGACCTGGCCGAGATCGGCAAGACGGTCGACCGCGGGCAGTGGCACATGCCACCGCACATGGTGAACGCCTATTACAGCTCCACGCTGAACGAAAACGTCTTCCCCGCCGGCATTCTGCAGCCGCCGTTCTTCGACGCGGAAGCGGATGACGCCTACAACTACGGCGGCATAGGTATGGTCATCGGTCACGAGATGACCCACGGGTTCGACGACAAGGGCAGCAAGTTCGACGCCCGAGGCAACCTCAAGAACTGGTGGACAGAAGCGGACCGCACGGAGTTCGAGCGCCGCATCGCTCTCATCAAGGAGCAGTACGGCAGCTTCGAAGTCGCTGGTGGCGTGCGCCTGATCGGCGACCTGATTTCCGGCGAAGCGGCGGCTGACCTCGGTGGTGCCAAGCTCGCCTACCTGGCCCTGCAGAAGGCGCTGGAGAAGACGGGCCGCAAGACCGACGCCAACGGCTTCACGGACGAACAGCGCTTCTTCCTCGCGTTCGCGCAGCTCTGGGCCACCAAGGCTCTGGACGAATACGAGAAGTTGTCGGCCAAGACCGACCCGCACCCGCCCGGACGCTACCGCGTCAAGGGGACGCTGGCTCACATGACCGAGTTCGTGCAAGCCTTCGGTCTCGCCGACGATTGCGAGATGATGCTCCCGCCGGACAAGCGTTGCAAGCTCTGGTAATAGCCTAGCTGGCAAACGCAGCTCAGGAAAAGAACAGTGGAGCCGCTGCAAGGTGGCTCCACTGTTTGCTCCTTGCTTTGTCAGTGCGTTTCTACAATCGGGTCTCTCTCATCTGCAGAGTTCCTTGCTCGGTTTGATACCGAGGGCGGAGACAGATGAGAGGAGTAGCAATGTCGGCTGGCTTGCTCGAAGCAAGCCTCTACTCGCGAACTTCGAACAGCATTCGGTGCTCGGCACATCGCCGGGCGCCTTGTCTTCGAAGCACGACGACCTTCCTCCGCCTAGCGAACTGAAAGGGATACGATGAAACTCTTCGTGCAGTGCGCGCTCGCCTTCGGTGTTGCCGTGATCCTCGGCTGCGGAGCCGCCCCCCGGACTGAGAGCAGCGCTCCCTCCCTCTCGCCCCAGTTCACGCCCCAAGCCATGTCACCTCAAGCCACTTCGCCCCAGACGCCGAACACCTCGCCCAAGACAACGAGCCCCTCTTCGAGTGCCGCAAAGTCGAATCAGCAACTCTTCGACAAGTACGTCACTGCAGTACGTGCCGCCAGCAAGGCGCACGCGCTCGAAGACAGTCGTCTCCCTGAGATTTTCGCCAAGAGGGCGGCTAAAGAGCAAGCCTTCGAGGAATTCTGCAAGGCATCGCGAAAGTTCGACGAGCTGGGACGGAAAGCCTGCCTGGCAAACGGCGATGTGGCTGTCGACTTCGCTCCCGTTCATGCAGCGAAACTGGAGGTCGATAGGCTGTTAGCAGCATGCAATACCACTCAGCAGGAGAGTGCGAAGGTCGACGAGGCCTTCAAGGAGATCCGAAGCGAACGCTTTCGCACGGCAGACGTTGCCTTGATTGCCTTGAATGCCTTGAATCGGGAAATCGAGCGACAGTTGAACTTTCCGAGCGGCACGGAAACCGCCAAAGCCCAGCGTGCACTCGAAGTTGACTTCGTCAACTCACTGGCGAGCATTGAGGAATTGGCTCCGAGGATCAAGACCTTCGAAGAGGCCCTGACGAAACTGGAGCAGGTCGACAGCGCGTACGCGCTCGCCACCGAAGAGTCCCGCAAATCGGATGAACGGGATCTCCATGACAGCTTCCAAAAGAAGCTAGCGGACCTTGCCAGTAAGCCGGTCGATGCATCAACCGCCGCCGCCTACGAGGCCTTGCGAGCAGAAGGTCGCAACGTCGTGCCTCTCGAAGAGAAATCGTGGGAGGCGAGGCGGAAGGCGAATTCGCTGTACGAGGAGCTAAAAACGGCCCAGTTTAACTACCGCCAGGCCTTCGAACAACTCGCCGGGCAGACGAAGTAACTGAGCTTGGTCACATGATTTTGGCAAAGGTCTGATGCCGGCGCATCAGACCTTTGTTTCGTTTATTCGCGCCCGTTACTATCAATGCTAATAGAACCACCAGCGCACCGCAGGCGATGCTGTTTGAAATCCAAAATATCTTGAGCTGGTCGGTGCAGTGAAGATAGGATCGCCAATGCGGTTGGAAGCCCGCGCTTCGCGCTGTCGCGATTGCTATGGAATGAAGCTCGCTGTCTGACTTGTCAGATTAATCTGACAAGTCTCTCTCCACTAAGTTACCGAAGCGCTGGACTATGTGTCCATCCCAAAACAACTCCGCACTAATGCCTGGTCGCGCGAAAGGCCCCACTTTAAAGCGACTTGCTATCGTGTGCTC
>CAYTDR010000471.1:0-6474 GCA_964436185.1 uncultured Candidatus Obscuribacterales bacterium
ATGTGCTGAAAACCGATCCGTCGGCATTGATTCGAATGTCTATTCTCATGGTCTCGCGAGGTTCAAACGGTGTAATCTCGCCTTCATTGCCCCGCCACCTGACAAGACTTTCGCCAGACGAAAGAACCATCCTGCGGCACCTGACCAAGCGAGGCAAATTACCCAAGGCGGCAGAACGCATCGGTATTTCCCAGGAAGAACTGGAGAAAGTAGCGCTTCATCTGGCAGAGAAGCTCGAGCTTGAAACTGTGGACAAGTTGATTAAGTGGGCGAAAAAACACGGTTTTTAGTCAGACCGATTTTTTCTGCGTTCTGCCAAGCCATTACAAACAGAATGTCACGACGCGACAAGATGACAGCATCTCGATTTCGTTTCGAAAACAAGCATGCTAAGCCGCAGAAACACATCGTTGGTCAACGAGATGACGAGTGACGCGAGAAATTACTCAGCGAAATCAGGTTGGTTGTCCTTCTTCCCACCAAGGAGTCGAAGGTTATTGCCGCGAATGACCGGTTTTTCCTGCTTCACACCTTGATCGTCGGTCCATCTGTTGAAATCGAGCCTGCCTTCAACACCGATAAGGCTTCCTTTACGCACATATTCCCCGGCAATCTCAGCCTGACGGCCCCAAATCTCGATGTCGAACCAGTCAGTCTCTTTTTCTTTCGTTGGTCTGTTGACCGCCAGACTGAAGGTTGTCTTCACCCTTCCAGACTCGAAATAACGCATTTCCGGGTCTCTGCCTGCTCTACCTACGACGACAACT
This sequence comes from uncultured Candidatus Obscuribacterales bacterium, assembly GCA_964436185.1. GTDB lineage: Bacteria > Cyanobacteriota > Vampirovibrionia > Obscuribacterales > Obscuribacteraceae > CAYTDR01. The sequence continues at coordinate 768 of CAYTDR010000471.1, forward strand.
GAATTGACCATGATTTACTTACGACCCCGATAAACCAGCAAATAAAACAGATAACTTCCAAAAGCGGAGTCTGTTACGAAACATTGATCATGCTTACGATACGAGGTCTCCGCCTCAGTCCTGAGTTTAAAGGATACAGGATTTTTGAAGACCTTGATCATAAACCCCTTTACTAGGTAGAAACATGTGAGAATTACAATCCGTACCGATATCTACTCGTCAGCCGGCGAAGCAACCTGTATTCAAAATGAACATACTTCAATCCACTGAAGAACGCAAAATCAACCGAGAGCAGGTCGAGAACAAGTCGACCGAAGAGTCGGCAGAGACGACCGAACCAAAAATGTCCTTACAGCAACCGACATGGCATGTTGTTGTGCTGACGGCTTTGACGTTCACTTCTTACATCCCCTACTGGCTGTACAAGACTTGCCGTGACCTGCGTTCTTACGCTCGAGCCCGAGCGAGCGAAGGAGCACAGCTACTCCCAGAGCTGACCAAGTACGAGAGTATTCCCGCTTTCTTGTGGGGACTATCGGTTGTGGTGCCATTCTTGAATATCGTCGCCTTGACGATTGTATTTCGGGACATCGCTATTATCACTGCCAACGATTCGAGCTCCGGAAACGAACGAAATCCGGTCTTCTCCGCTTTGGTTCTCACGCTTTCAGCAATGGCAATCTGGGTGCTGGGACGAGTCGACAATCCGCTATTCCTTCTTTTCACCCTGACTGGAATCCCTGTTGCCTTTGCTCAAAACTGGCTGAATCAGCTGTGGAAGTCCGTTGAGGCGAGTGATGGAGACGAGCGGCTCGTACGCCATGCATTCTCTCCGTTTGAAATCATCTCCATTATCATCGGCGCGATGGCACTTGCCATGGTCGTGGTCGGCTTTTCAGTGGTTCCCTCGAAATAAATCAGCGCACGAACAACTGGCACCAGGCCCGCAAGCGCCGGTACAGGTTGAAACGTGTCAACTCAGCTCCCTGAGAATTGAAAAATTGGTGCACGGTCACTGCACGCGGATGAATGAACTTCACTTTTGCAACGACTTCACTGATTTCCGCCCAATAGCTTCAGCGCATGATCCCATGGCACCAAACCTGGTAGCGCAGGTACATGTTCGGTCAGGTTACCAACTAGCTCTTTGAGAGTTCGAGGAAGTGGTCTCGAACAGTCAGAGCGCGTGGATGAATCGCTTTCTGCTTTTCGACCAGATTTGTAATCACCAGATTCGATGCCACATAGATGGCTTTATCCAGATCCGTTATCTTTGTTCTCGAACCTTTACCTGTCGCTAAATCACTATTCTCCAGACTTCCAAATGCTTTCGTGTCGTAAGGCGGCTTCAGACCCAGTGCTATCCAGACCGGCACAATAAGACTTTCCGGTCTGGATTCTTCAAGCGTATCGGCAAGGTAAACCACCTTTGATACCAGCGTCATCGTGGTACTACCAAGCGTATGCTCTGAAATGGCACTCAGAATATCTCGGTTAGTTATGCCTAGTTCGTGCTCTGCCACCAATGCCGCTACTGGCCCATGAAGTACGTGACCGTTCGCCTCGTCTTCAGGAGTCAGCGGCAATCCAAACTTTTTTGCCTCGCTGACCAATGCGGCTGCTTTCATTTCCTTGCAGGCATCGTGAAGCAACAAAGCTACTTCAACGGGGAAAGATTCCAGGCCAATACTGTTGCAGATGTGCATGCCGACAAGCACAGTGCCTTTTATGTGTTTAAATCGATCTTTCGATACTCTCGGCTTCACCCAAGAGGCCAGTTTGGAAAGGCAAAGATCGTCGGGCACACCTTCGTACTTCGGGGAAAGTTCAGAACATTCGAAAAAGCAACAAGTATTGACTGCCATGTTTACCTCCACTCAACCAGGCCGATGTGCAGTCCAATTTGCACTCTCAAACTCGCACTGTTCCCTGTGCCTTGTAGAATCCGTTTGATAGAATGATATCGTTCACAGCCCTCGGCACCATATATAGTACCGTCTTACCTTGACTGATCCTCTCCCTCACATTGGACCCGGAGATAGCGATACCAGGGAAGTCGACGGAGCAAATTTCTGCCTCGGGAAACTCTTGCTTCACCGGCACTGCTGGCCCGTCTCCAACAACTTTCAGCCCTTCGCCCTCCTGGGCATATCTAAGTCGAGGCACCACAAGCACTCGGCAAAGCTTTGTCAGATCTCCGACGCGATGCCATGTGTGCAGCTCCCGAAGATTATCACCGCCGATAATTAAATTCAGTTTGGTATCAACTCCAACTTGTTCTCGAATTGTCTCGAGCGTGACTACTGAATACGAGGGTCCGTCACGGTCCAACTCGATCGTGGAGGCTTCAAAAGAGCTGTTCTCAGCAATGGCTGCCAAAACCAGCTTATGCCGTGAATCGCCATCGAGCAGTTCATCCGCCCTATGGGGTGGAGTGGGGCTGGTTACGAAGATCACTTTCTCCAGTTTGAATTGATCGCGAGCACATTCGGCAATCAGCAAATGCCCGATATGTATCGGGTTGAACGTACCACAGAAAATGCCCAACTGCTTTCGCTCGTTAACTTGGCTCACGAGACGCACTCCCTTTCGCCCCGACGAGGCTCGAATCCATAACTCTACTCGAAGCAAAAACTGCCGCCGAACTTTCCAACAACATCCTGACCAGATTCATCCTTACAAGCAGTCCTCTATCAGATATCAGTTTCCGCCAACTAAGGGCTTCCTGTCTTCACCGATGGTTGTCTCTTGGTTAATCGCTGCCGGTCCGCATGCGTGATCGTCTCACTGCCTGCCCAAGCTGACTGTTTATGCGACTCGCTCTCCGGACGCGCAAAAGGTTCGTCTCTTCTATGTCTTGTATAGATTCGAGGAAGACGAGCGCGCAACCTGCATGCCAGCTCGTATGTAATAGTATCCAGTTCCTCAGCCCAATCCGAGAGGCTCTTTTCCCGCTCTCCGTCGGCGCCGATCAAAGTGAGAACGTCGCCTTCCTGGGCTTCCTTAACGTCAGTGATGTCAAACAGCATTTGGTCCATTGAAATTAGACCTACCTGCTTGATCTCCTTACCATGCAGCAGAGCTGTGATCTTGTTGGATAATCTGCGGTCGACTCCATCGGCATAGCCGATCGGAATAGAGGCCAGGACGGTCTCCCTCTCCGGAGTCCAGGTCCAGTTATAACCGACCGGCTCTCCAGGGGCGATCCTGTTTATGTAGTTTATTCGCGCTTTCACTGACAGGGCGGGAAGCAACGAACTCGACCGGCCGCGGGGTTCCAGTCCATAGAGATACAAGCCGACTCGCACCATGTCATGATGGGTGTCAGGGAAGTACCTTGTCGCTTCGCTTGAAGCAATGTGGGCGGAGATTTTGACCGGTCCGGCGTTCAACTGATCGAGCACTTGTCGAAATCTTTGATTTTGAAAATTGGTGGCATCGGCGTCCCCTGCTTTGGCAAGATGGCTGAAAAGACTCTCCAGACGGAGGTTCGCATTGGCGCTGACTTCTTCCACCAGATCGATCATGACACCAGGAGCGACACCTAATCGATGCATGCCCGTGTCTACCTTTATATGGATCCGTGCTCTCTCATTGCGCCTTCGCGCAATGGAAGCGATGTCTTTTAATTGGTTCCTATCAGCCACTGTTAACTCTAGATTGGCGGAGATTGCCTTATCCAGCGCCCAGAATGGGGAAGGACTCAAAATCAATATCGGCGCTGTGACTCCGCTCGATCTCAATTCACATCCTTCGTCGACCGAGGCCACGCCCAGACATTCGGCTCCGGAAGCAGTCAGAACGTTGCACACGGAGGCCGCACCATGACCGTACGCATCACTCTTCACAACCGCCATAAGCCGGCACTTGTTTGGGTTTCCGGGAATCCACGACTTAACCTGGAGAATGTTGTGTTCGATGGCGGATAGATCAACCTCCACCCAGGCGTCTCTGTGGTAGGAGGAGATATTGACTTGTCGGGATGAAACCATTTAGTAATTTCTTGTTATTCAGGGTATATCAAGCATTTTTCCGTGCCCAACTTTATGCTAGCATTGCTGACAGTCTGAAAGATCATGCTGCCCATAATAGGTAGCGCAACATTTTTCAGTTGTGCCATCGTGGTGAGAGAGTTCCGAAATCTTCATCCATTCTTATCTGGAAACTAGCTCAAACTTGTTCTATATAAAAATGGTTCGCGAATCGCTCAATGATCCTTTAAGCTGGAATCCCTGGTATCACACAATCGTGTACATTTTGACAGTTGGGAGTGCGTAACCTTGAATAAAGCTGAATTGGTAGACATCGTAGCGAAAGATGCAGGAACAACGAAGAAAGACGCAGAGCAGGTAATCAACAAGATGATGGAAACCATCATCAAGGCTGTAGCTGGTGGTGAAAAAGTAACTTTAGTTGGATTTGGAACTTTCGAAGCCCGAAATCGCAAAGCGAGAACCGGACGAAACCCGAAGACCAATGAGCCGTTACACATTCCAGCGAAGAGAGTTCCTGGATTCCGCGTAGGAAAAGAATTTAGCGAAGCTGTTAACAAAAAACGCTAAGCGCATATCTGAGAGTCACGGAAAGGGGGTTCCTTGGAGACACCCAAGGTAGCAGTAGTAGGTTGTGGAAACTGGGGCAAAAACCTGGTTCGCAATTTTGCCCACCTTGGCGCTCTATCAGTGGTTTGTGATTCGAACCTTAAACAGCTTGATCGAATAGCTCAAGAGTATAAGTCGATAAGATTCACAGACAGCTTCCAGAGCGTCCTTGCTGACAAGTCAGTCTCAGCGGTTGTAATAGCCACCCCCTCCGACACTCATTTTGAGTTAGCAAGAGAATCATTGCTCGACGGCAAGCATGTATATGTAGAGAAGCCGCTTGCTCGAGACGTAAATCACTGCGAAGAGCTGGACAACCTGGCGACAGAGCGCAACCTCGTTCTCATGGTCGGGCACCTGCTGCTCTACCATCCCGCAGTCAACTGTTTGAAAGAGTTGATCGCATCGGGAGAGTTGGGCGATCTGCTTTTCGTTCGCTCCGATCGAATGAACTTCAACCAGTCGCGTGCACACTGGAGTGTTTTGTGGGACCTCGCCCCGCACGATCTCTCCATGATGAGCTACTTGCTCGATTGCGACGCGCCTGCAGTTACCAGGGTCGGTGGCTGGGATACGCAATTAGACGGATTGGTCGATGTAGCGTACCTCGATGTATCTTTTCCTGTTGGTGAAAGAACCATTCCAGGACAGGTTAGAAACAGTTGGATCGATCCACAGAAGTTGGTTCGGCTGACAGTCAACGGCACTCGCAAGACCGCAGTGCTTAATGACACTCAGCAAGAGGATAAGCTGGCTCTCCATTCGCTCAGCACCTCAGGCAGAATGATTGTCGAGTATCCCTACTATCCGGAAATCGAGCCGCTCTATCTAGAGTGCGAACATTTTCTCCAGTGCCTGGCCAGTGGAGAACGCCCGAGAACCGACGCCAATAATGCCTACCAGGTTGTTCGTGTATTGTCTGATGTAGAAAACAGACTTTCTGCACGACCGAAATTAAGCGGTGTCATCAACGCTACTTGATTCCACAGGGTTGTCACGCGAAAGCGTGTTGACAAGCGCATTTTGGCTGTAACAAGGGCTTAATATCACACCGAACATCGCGAACGAGGTCATATAATTATCAAAGCCAAGGCAATTTCGCGGGA
>CAYTDR010000472.1:0-6454 GCA_964436185.1 uncultured Candidatus Obscuribacterales bacterium
TAACTAGTTGTTGAGACTAGAACTCTCCAGCTTGTCGGTATGATAGAAATCGATGCTGACTAGTTCCAAGTGCGCGGGAGAGGTGAAAGTTAAAAGGAAAGCGATGCTCGCTGCATCGCTTTCCGGAGTGTGTTGACTCGATCAAATCATGAGTTGCCGTTGGTCAGGCGACTTCTACATCCACAACATCGTCGTTGGCGTTGTTGTTTCTTTTAGAGCCGTGAGGAGTCGCCGATTGATGAGGGGTCGCCTCCTGGCTCTTTGCCGCCATCTCCTGGTCGATCATCACAAGGGCGCCTTTCAAGTCATTGATCTGTTTTTCGACCGAGTCACTAGCATCACCGTTATTCACGCTGGTTCGCAAATCTCGAATCAGCATCTCGGCCCTTGCCAGAGTGGTCTCTGAGAGGCTGTCTCGGTGCTGTTTGACTTTTTGCTCAGCCAGGTGGCAGAGCGATTCAGCCAGGTTTCGTTGCTCGGCTTGCTCTTTTCGCTTAGTGTCTTCGTTGGAATGAGCTTCCGCTTCTTTGACCATGCGCTCAATATCTTCCTTTGTTAGATTCGAGCTTGCGGTGATCGTTATCTTCTGCTGCTTTCCGGTATTCATATCCTTTGCGGCGACGTTAACGATTCCATCTGCATCTATGTCGATGCTGACTTCAATTTGCGGAATGCCTCTGGGCGCAGAAGAGATACCATCCAGTCTGAAGTTACCCAGTAGTTTGTTATCTCTTGCCATGGAACGCTCACCCTGGAAGATCTGAATATCCACCGCGGGTTGATTGTCTTCGGCCGTCGAGAACACTTGAGATTTATGAGTCGGTATCGTGGTGTTTCTGTCCACCAGCCGTGTGAATACTCCACCCATTGTCTCGAGTCCAAGAGAGAGCGGTGTCACATCGAGAAGCACGATGTTTTCCACTTCACCAGATAGAACACCGGCTTGAATAGCGGCACCCACTGCGACAACCTCGTCAGGATTGACGCTTTGGTTGGGTTCTTTCCCGGTCAGATCTTTCACCAGTTTTTGGATAGCTGGGATGCGAGTGGAGCCACCAACGAGAACTACCTCATCGATGTCACTCATCGAGATTCCCGCATCGCTAACCGCGCTCTCTATGGGTTTTCTGCATCGCTCAACGAGTTCAGCAGTAAAGTTGTCGAACTTGGATCTCGTCAGTTTAGTGTCGAGATGTTTTGGTCCGTTGCTGTCAGCCGTAATGAACGGCAAGGAGATCGACGTCTCAGTCACGGAAGAGAGCTCTATTTTAGCTCGTTCCGAAGCTTCGGTCAGACGTTGCAACGCCTGTTGATCGGACAAAAGATCGATTCCTTCGTTCTTTTTGAATTCCTCCGCGATGAATTTGATTACACAATGGTCGAAGTCGTCGCCGCCAAGGAAGGTATCACCGGCAGTTGCTTTGACTTCAAAAACACCATCGCCTACTTCTAGAATCGAAACGTCGAAGGTTCCACCGCCCAGGTCAAAGACCAGGATGGTTTCGTCTTTTTTCTTGTCCAGTCCGTACGCGAGCGCTGCGGCAGTTGGTTCGTTGATTATTCTCGTTACTTTGAGACCAGCTACGGTACCAGCATCTTTTGTCGCTTGTCTTTGTGCGTCATCAAAATACGCGGGGACGGTTATGACTGCCTCGTTTACCGATTCGCCAAGATAGGCTTCAGCGTCCTTCTTCAATTTTTGCAGAACCATTGCAGAGAGTTCTACGGGAGTGAAGTCGTTCTTCTCCAAACCGATCTTGCAGCCGCCATCCGGACCTTCCTTTACTTTGTATGAGACAAGATCTTTTTCGCTTTTCAGTTCTGCGAATCTTCTGCCGATGAATCGTTTCATTGAATAAGCAGTGTTCCAGGGGTTGATGACGGCTTGTCGTCTTGCCAGGGCTCCAACCACACGCTCCCCACTCTTGTTGAAGCCAACGACGGACGGCGTCGTCCTGCTGCCTTCACTATTCGGAATAACTGTCGGCTTACCACCTTCCATAACAGCGACTACTGAGTTAGTGGTTCCTAAGTCGATACCTACGGATTTTGCCATTTTGTCAATCCTCCTGCGAATTTCTCGCATCGAAAAACGATACCGGGAGCGGTACCTTGATATAAAACAACCACTTCGAGCTCGACGGACAATTTTGTCCTACAACTCTAGTTATGCGTCCAAAAACGGGCTACCCCAAAAAAATACAAATTTTCTTCATTTTTGCATCTTGGTCTCCCCTGGTCTTATACTGCCAGCGGGGCTTTATACCGATCCCACCTTCTTGGACGCTCCCATTCTTGGGGGACGCACAGATAGATAGTGTACCAATCAGTATACTGGTGCCCTCAAGACGATTGTCTGCGGCCCGAATATGCCATGTTCCAAATATACGAATCGCCGTTGACAGTGAAACCGGCGATCTGAGCGGGCCGTTCCTGCCAACACAGCACGGCCGCGATGGAGTAGTCATATTCATATCTGACTGGTTTCGAGCTTATCAATAAATTAGAGAAGTTCTGTATATTTCCAGCACGCTAAGGGCTAAGAAGCTCACATTCATGGCTGTCAAAGGCTAAAATTTGACAGCCATTCCCTGAAAAAGGGATTGAGCCAGTGGGCAGGACAGCAGTTCGAGGGATTTCCTCGACACAAACCCGGTGAGAAGCAAATGGGCTACGCAGACTTGAGAGAGTTTTTGGCTGATCTGGAGAAGTCAGGGGAGCTGACGACGATTACCGCTCCTGTGAGTACCGATCTGGAAATAGCGGAGATAACTGACCGCATCAGCAAGAGTACGGATGGGAAGAACAAAGCACTCCTGTTTACGTCCGTTAAAGGCTATGACATGCCTGTGCTCATCAATGCTTTTGGTTCTGCCAAACGAATCTGCCAGTCGCTAAATGTCGACAGCCTCGATCAAATCGCGGACCGAATTCGAAAGCTGATCAAGCCCAAAGTGCCGGAAAACTTTATTGACAAGCTGGCATTTCTGCCGACACTCCTCGAAGTCGGCAAGTTTCCTCCAAAACTTGTCAACAAATCGGCTCCCTGCCAGGAAGTGGTTGTAACCGATCCGTCAGACAAGATTCTCGACAGGCTTCCTATTATCAAGTGCTGGCCGGAAGATGCAGGTGCCTTCGTCACTCTGGGAGTGGTGATTACAAAGGACCCTCGCAGCGGCAACCGCAATCTCGGCGTTTATCGCCTGCAAAAATACGACAATGTGACAACCGGTATGCATTGGCACAAGCATCATGACGGTGCCCGCCACTTCGAAGAAAGTCGGCGCAACATGCCTAAAGGCTCTCAGCCGGACGAGCCACCGAACTATGGAACGTTTTTCGAGAAAGTCGATTACGAGAAACCGGGCAACAGGCTAGAAGTCGCTGTGGCTTTGGGTTGCGAACCCGAGGTGACATATGCCGCCACCGCGCCGCTGCCGCCGGACATAGACGAGCTGCTGTTCGCCGGGTTTTTGAAGCAGAGTCCGGTCAAGCTGACGAAGTGCAAAACCATCGACCTCGAGGTCCCTGCCTCGGCAGAGATTATCATTGAGGGCTACGTCGATCAGAATGAGCTGAGAACAGAAGGACCGTTTGGTGACCATACCGGATTCTACAGCCTGGCAGGCGTGTTTCCGACCTTCCATGTGACTGCCGTCACGCATAGAAAGGACGCTATATATCAGACGACTATCGTAGGCAAGCCACCGCAGGAGGATTGCTATCTCGGTAAGGCGACCGAGCGAATTTTCCTGCCTATGGTGCAAATGCTGGTTCCCGAAATTGTGGACATGAATTTGCCCTGGGAAGGTGTGTTCCATAACTGTGTGATCGTCTCGATAGACAAACGTTTCCCGGGGCACGCACGCAAAGTAATGAGTGCAATCTGGGGACTGGGACAGCTCATGTTCACTAAGTTTGCGATTGTCGTGGACAAGGACGTGGACGTTCAGAATCTATCCGAGGTCGCCTTGAATGTCTTCGGCAACACAGATCCCAGGCGGGACATGATGTTTGTCGATGGTCCTCTCGATATTCTCGATCATGCTTGCCCCATACTCGGCTATGGTTCTAAAGTTGGTGTGGATGCGACGAAGAAATGGGCTTCTGAAGGGTTCAATCGAGAATGGCCAAGTCCGATCGTAATGTCGGAAGAGATAAAAGACCTGGTGGACTCTCGGTGGTCTGAATATGGATTTGGGAAGATTCTCAGTATGATAGAGAAATAGCTGAGTTCGCAGGAGCAGAACTCAGCACAAGACGAGGCAAGTTCCAGGTTTTTATCTGTTCAAACCGGAACATATGCTGTAGTCGAATCTCATCTAGATTTATTCTGGTTCTTCTTCTAGACATATGGATAGGCGCATTCAACTCATATTCTTCCGGTCGTTGGTAACGGTCAGCTTGCTGGTGCCCGCTGTGCAGCCTGCAAAAGGCGAAACAGATTTGGTGATGCGTGCCAAGAAATTAGTTGAGCAGGGGCAGCTATCCCCTGCTAAAGCTTGTCTGGATGCGGCGCTCGCTGCCAATCCGAATTCGCTAAGCGCGTGCGAGTTGCGGGGAAAAGTCGCACTTATGACCATGGACTTTGCGGGGGCAGAATCGTATGTGAATCATGCTTATCGTTTAAATCCAAAAAGCTACGAGACCCTACTCTGTATGGCACATCTGTCCAAGATGGATAAGCTCTACGATAAATCGAGGGAGTTTCTCGATCGGGCGATCAAGGTCAGCCCCAAACGACCGGATGCTTACTACGAGCGAGGCCGCGCGTGTCTCCTTCAAGGGCTTCAGAATTGGGCGGAGAGGGATTTCACGCAAGCTATCTACTTTGGAAAACAGCACAGGCTAATCGGTTATGCCTATTACTGGCGAGGCAGGTGCAGGGAGATGATGGGCAAGTACAGGGAGGCAATCGCAGACTATACGCTCGCTATGAAGCTCGATCCAGGCAAGTGTCAATTCGATGCCTATGCTCTCTCCATTAATGTGACAGCCCCCGGAAAGAGAACCGAGCTCGGCGTTCTTGAAAGGGGGATGTGTTACTTCACCATTGGCGATTACAGAAATGCCATCAAGGATTTTGACCTTGTGATGGCACAGAATCCCAAGGAAACATTGATGTTGGAGCAGCGGGGTGAGGCGTACCTGTTCTTGATGGAACATAAGAAGGCTTTGCGAGACTTCAATCGGGCGATTCTGGGAAAGACTGCGTCATCAGATATCTATATGAAGCTCGGCGTGACTCGTTACTGCCTGAAGATGTATGACCAGGCGATACGCGATCTGAAAACGTGGTTGGAGAGGACGGGTTATAGAGAAGATGACACTGCTGCCTGCGTGGCCCTTTTGTCCAGAATCTACTTATTGCAAAACGATCCTATCTCAGCCCGAAGCACAGTAGACGCGTGCATTAGCAAGCTTAGAGACAAAACTGGCTTACCCTACGAAATCATGCAGCTCTTCTCTGGTAAGGTCAGTGCCGCCAGCGTAGCCAAAAAGGTGGATAAGTCTAGCAAAAAAGAGAAGGTAGAGGCCCTCTATTGCTTAGGTTGTTACTATTTGAACAAACATGAACGAGACAAGGCAATGCAATTCTTCAGTCAGGTAGCCACTCTTAAACCGCCTGGTCAAATCGAGTACATCGTTAGCCTGTTTGAACTTCAGCCGTCACAGCCAGGGAAATAGGCTCTCCGTAAATGCTGCCGATTCCGTGCCCGTGACGATTAAATCGATGTTGTCAAGCATTACTATTTAATCTGGCTACGTTGAAATCTGGAAAGTTGGGGCATAAATGTAGATACAAACCCTCTTCAAACACGCAAGTTTATATATCGTGCGGATGTCGGGTTCCGTTCTGACGTTTATATTTCAATGAGTGTGCGCCAATGAATCTAATGAAGCGCCTTGGTGGCCTGTGTTTATTTGGACTTTTGGTTCTTCTGGTGGTTTACCAACCGCCGGCGAGAGGTCATAAAATACAGCCGCAGGACATCTACCACCAAGCGTGGAGATTGGTCAGGGACAACTATTATGATGCCGACTTCAACGGTGTCAAATGGAAAACGTACGAACACAAGTTCGACGATAGAATGCAAACGACGGATGACGCGCACCGTTATATACAGGTGATGCTGAAGGCATTGCGTGATCCGTATACTCGCTTTCTCGATCCCAGAGCATTCCAGGACGAGAACGATGCAATCGACGCAAAGATTGTCGGAATCGGTATCAATCTGCAGCAGAGCAAGGACAAGACTAAGCTGGTTATCACCAGGACCATCGAAGATGGCCCGGCAGAAAAGGCTGGCGTTAGAGCAGGTGATGAGATCGTTGGTATTGACGAATGCAATGCCGTCGGTTTCAGCCCTGAACAAGCAGCTGAAAAAATCCGTGGCGCCTCCGGCACCAAGGTGGTCCTTGCTCTGAGACGGGAAGATACCACAGTTGTTAA
>CAYTDR010000473.1:0-6451 GCA_964436185.1 uncultured Candidatus Obscuribacterales bacterium
GTCGTGGTGAGGCAAAAACTAGCCCGCGGATAATAGCTCTTCACGAGCTCCTGGGCCTTTCTAAAAATCGGCTTGACTCTGTCGATAGGGGTGTCGATCTCCGCCGCCAGAGCTGCACAGTTGAGGGAGACAAGGAATGCCACGGTTCCCAGTGCGAAGAATCGAAAGATAGCTGTTCGAAACGGATAAATCATAATCGAGCTTTATCCTATCATCAAATAGCTCCAGGCTTATGACAGCGGACAGCAAAGGCAATACTTCCGTCACAAAGGGACCCTCCATTCTGGTTAAGTGCGAGGTAGCGTTTCGGATACTAATTCGTCGAAGGTTCGCCAATAGCGCGCCACTGCTTATGGTGCGCTAAAGACTCCACACCTGAGGTGGACAATAAACACCGATTCTAAAGTGTTCCTCCGCACATAGGCAGTGCGGAGGAAGCAGTGGACTGGACGTTCTGATTAACGCCCGACGATACAGGCCTGATGCTGAGACTTAGACGTCTCGCGATTAAATATGGAACCGCAAATGAATCTCCCGTCCATCATTCGAAAGGAGACTCCTACATCGTCCTGCCCGAGATATGCCGAGGTCATCTGCGCCGTGCCTGGGGAGGGCTTGACGCCATCTTGGAAAGCAGAGTCGATGGTTTCCAATCCGATAAAACGAAATCATTTGCAACGATCCAATACAGTGCTCCGCAAAAGGTCTATATTTTGTGAGTAACTCAACCGAATAGAGCTGACTGCGTGATTGACATTCCGGCTGATTGCGCGTAAAAATGGCAGCCTGCTTTCGACCGCAAGGAGGTGAAGCAGGATGGAAAATCTATTGTTCGCCAGAGCACAGATGGGTGTCTCGCTGGCTTTTCATATCATCTTCGCTGTCATCGGCGTCGCCTTGCCATTGATGATGGTGATTGCAGAAGCATTATGGATTAAAACAGGTGAGCATACCTACCTGGAGCTGACGAAGCGCTGGGCGAAAGGCGCAGCCGTACTCTTTGCTGTTGGCGCCGTATCCGGTACCGTGCTTTCGTTCGAGCTCGGGCTTCTCTGGCCCGAATTCATGAAGTGGTCTGGTTCCGTTATAGGACTGCCATTCGCACTCGAGGGGTTCGCCTTCTTTACCGAGGCGATCTACTTGGGAATTTTTCTCTACGGTTGGGATAAAGTAAATCGTTGGCTTCATTTACTATCCGGAGTGATTGTCTCCATCAGCGGTGCGCTTTCGGCACTATTCGTGGTGACGGCCAACGCATGGATGAATACACCCTCAGGATTCAAGATCGTAAATGGAGTGGTCACTGAGGTAGATCCGGTTAAAGCGATGCTAGGCCCTGCCGCGCTTCCGGAAGTCCTGCATATGTTGATAGCCACATATGCCGCGGTAGGCTTCCTCGTAGCAGGAATTCATGCCTTCATGCTTTTGAAGGACAAACAGAATTTGTTCCACCGCAGAGCCCTGGCGATAGCGCTATGCTTGGGTTGCACGATGGCAGTTCTGGAGCCTTTGAGTGGAGACATCCTGGCGAAGATGGTTGCCGCCACTCAGCCAGTGAAATTGGCCGCCATGGAAGGACACTTTAAAACCGAGCGCGGTGCTCCGCTAAAGATAGGCGGAATTCCAAATGAGCAAACTCGCTCAACGCCTTATGCAATCGAACTGCCAAAACTTTTAAGTGTTCTCGCTTTCAACGATCCAAATGCGGAGGTGAAAGGACTCAACGACTTTCCGAAAGAAAACTGGCCGCCCGTAGTGCTTGTTCACATCTTTTTTCAGATTATGGTCGGGTGTGGAATGTTGATGGCGGGAATCTCGGTCTGGGCTCTCATCGATTACCTGCGAAAACGCGCATTGCCGGATTCTGACCTATTTCTCAAAGCACTGGTTTTTGCGTCGCCACTTGGTGTAATTGCCATAGAAGCTGGATGGATGGTGACAGAATTCGGGCGCCAACCCTGGGTAATCACCGGCATTCTTCGCACCAAGGATGCGGTCACGCCTATGCCCGGTCTCTGGCTGTCATTCACAGTCTTCTCAATCGTCTACCTGATTCTGGCCGCTGTTGTCGTCTGGTTGCTGATCAGGCAGGTTGCCCACAGTCCACGAATAGTGGATGGAGAACAAAGCGAGGTAGTCGCTGATGATTGACTACAGTCTCATTCTCGGACTCGTGATGGTGGTCGCTCTCAATTTGTATGTGCTCACAGGCGGCGCCGACTTCGGCGGCGGAATCTGGGAGCTCTTCGCCACAGGCGAAACAGAAGAGCAGCAGAAGAAGCTGATTGCATCAGCACTGAGCCCAATATGGGAGGCGAATCATGTATGGCTGATTCTCGTAGTAGTGATTCTATTCTCGTCGTTTCCTCCCGCCTTCGCCGCATTGTGCATAGTTCTTCACATTCCGCTGACCTTGCTTCTTCTAGGTATTGTCGCTCGCGGAGCCGCCTTTATTTTCCGCTCCTACGACACTAAGCGCGACGATGTACAACGCCGTTGGGGTCGAGTGTTTGCAATATCGAGCGTAATCACGCCTATCCTGCTTGGTATTATCGTCGGTGCGGTATCTTCGGGAGACTTCGCCACACCGTCGAGGAACTTTTACAATACCTACATACATACCTGGATAACACCTTTTTGCCTTTCTGTCGGCATCTTTGCCCTCACCGTCTTTGCCTTTCTTGCCGCCACTTACTTGACGGTTTACGCTCACACGGACGAGTTGAAATCTGCTTTTCGAAAACGAGCCCTGATCGCACAAGCGCTGTGCGGGACCATGGCAGTTGCGGTTTACTTCATCGCCGAAGATACGGCTAAGCTTTTAAGATTTCACCTGGCAGAGAGCACATGGAGCACTGCACTATTCGTAAGCACGGCAGTCTTCGCCAGCGTTTGCACCTTCGCTCTCATAAAACGGAAGTATCATTTCGCACGCGTCCTTGCCGGCATGCAGGTCTCGTTGATTCTCTGGGGATGGGCTCTGTCGCAATTCCCTCATCTGATTAGACCCGAATTTACACTCACCAACTGCAGTGCCCCAAGAATCACATTGGAGCTTCTAATCTGGGCACTGGGCGCCGGCGCCTTCCTCCTCTTTCCATCATTCTTCCTTCTATACAAAGTGTTCCACGCCCACGAAGCGAAAGATTAATGACAACCAATGTCAAATTCCTTTCACAATTGACCCAAGAGACAGGCGCTCCAGCTCGAAACCTATGAAGATCTCTTTTACAAGATCACATTGCAGCGCTAAGGCTTGCCATGGGTCGAGCCACAGGAGGAGCTTCAAGTGTCACAGTTTGAGATTGAAGGTGGGCGGCTACGTGCCGAGCGTCTAAGGAAGCTTGAACAACTCAAGGAAGAAGGGATAAATCCCTATCCGTATCGATTCGAACGCTCTCATAAGGCACAGGAGCTGCAGGATAAATATGCAGAGTTGGCGCCCGAGACTGAAACGAAAGACGAAGTCAGGGTCTGCGGCAAGGTTCTGAACGAGCGGAACACATGGATGTTTGTCGATCTTTACGACGAGTCCGGAAAGATCCAACTCTTCAACCATAAGGAAAACCTGGCGCCAGAAAAGCTCAAACGACTCAAACTGCTGGACAAGGGTGACTATATCGGCGTCACAGGCATGATTCGCCGAACCAAAGCCGGTGAACTCTCCATTAAAGTGACCGACTACGAGGTGCTTGCCAAATCGCTGCGCCCGCTGCCTGATAGCTGGGAAGGTTTTACCGACATCGAAGCTCGCTACAGGCATCGTTATGTCGACATGATCATGAATCCGGAAAGTCGAGATGCCTTACGAAAGAGAAGTCTGGCGGTGCGATCGATCCGCAATTTTCTCGACGACCGTGGATTTCTCGAGATCGAGACACCGACGCTACAGGTGGAGGCAGGAGGCGCTGATGCTCGTCCGTTCATCACGCACCACAATGCTCTCGACATCGACTTGTATTTGAGAATAGCAACCGAACTGCATTTAAAACGCCTGATCGTGGGCGGGTTCGAACGTGTCTACGAAATCGGTCGCATATTCCGCAACGAAGGTATCAGCACGAGGCACAACCCCGAATTCACTATGCTGGAGATGTATTGCGCGTATGGTGACTACAACGACCTTATGAACTTCACTGAGGAGATGGTGGTCGATTGTGTTGAGAAGGTAACTGGAACGTCGACCTTGTCCTATCAGGGCACTGAGATCAGCTTCGCTCGCCCATGGCGACGGCTACGCATGGTGGACTCCATCAGAGAAGTCCTGGGCATCGATGTCAACGCGATGAAAACATTCGAAGAATTGCGTGATGTCGCAGTCAATTTAGGAATCGAGCTAGAACAAGAGAGAACCAGAGGTAGTGTCATCAACACCATCTTCGAAGAGAAGGTTGAATCGACTCTGATTCAGCCGACATTCTTAATTGATTACCCGGTAGAGGTATCACCGCTGACAAAGGCGCATAGAACCAATCCTGGTGAAGTAGAACGGTTCGAGCTTTTCGTCTATGGAAGAGAACTGGCGAATGGCTATAGCGAGCTTACCGATCCGCTCGATCAGCTCGCTCGATTGGAAGAGCAGGCGCTCAAGAAAGCTGCCGGCGATGACGAGGCAATGCAGGTCGATCAAGATTTCGTTCTATCGATGGAATATGGCATGCCACCAATGATGGGGATCGGTATCGGTATCGACCGGCTAGCCATGTTGCTGACGGACTCGGCTTCAATTCGCGACGTAATCGCGTTCCCGACCATGAAGCCACTTAGCCAGCCGGACGGCAAGGCGAAGAAGGAAAACGAGGTCGCCAGCCCGGCGCAATGATGCGTCGAGCATGCGAGCACTTGAGCAAAGGAACGCTAGTCTTTAGCGTTCCTTTGTTTTGTTACACCGACTCTGCGGATTCGCTCCTTATCTGATCAGAAAGTCGCGCACTTCAGTCAATATCGAGGGGCGTTGGTTTCTCAAATAGTCGACAAATCCAGGGTCGGAATATTGCGACCAGGTCATGGGTCCACTCCACTGATTGTTGTGATACGCCATGAATTGGGCTTGCATCTGACGCATGAGAGCTTGCTCTTGCTGAGGCGTAATTCGCCCTTCAAGAGCCAGTTGATGAATGTTGGCCATGTTTCGCGAGAGTTGAGAACGCTCATCATTCCAGTTCGACGAATACAGGTAATCATCACCCTGACCTAATCCAATCGCTGATAGAATCCTCTGGAGAAGCGATGGTTGGCGCGTTTGCAGATAGTCAAGGAAGTTAGGATCAGAATAGTTTGACCACCCGTACGGACCGTTCCATCGGTTGTTATGGTATGCCAGCCAGGCTGTCCGCATTTCATTATCCATTTGCTGCTGTTGAATTTGATTCAAGCGCGCCATTTGATTGAAATACTTGATATTGTTCTTCAAGTACGATCGCTGATCGTTCCAGTTGTTTCGGTACTTCTTATAGGCGTGGTATCGCTGGCGGTTATCCATTTTATAATCCCAGCGGTTTGCCTGATTTTGCGATCGATTGAAGTCCGTTGCTCGATCGCGATTGCGCTCTGCCTGTTTTTGAGCGTCCCGTGCGGCTTTCTCCGATTGTTTTCGGTCACGCTCCTGCTGTTTTCGCCAGTCATCGCCGTGTTTTCGCCGAGCTTCCTTCTCTAACCGCTTGCGCTCCTCTTCAGCCTGCTTGCGAGACCAGCCATTGTCATTTTGCCAGCGCGCTTGCTTATCGTCATGCTTTCTGTTCTGCTCAGCTTGCTTGCGAGCCCAGTCGTTTCCTTGTTGCTTGCGAGCTTCCTTCTCTGCTCGTTTTCTGTCTTCGTCAGCTTGCTTTCGCGCCCAGTCATTTTCCGACTGTTTGCGCATCTGCTTTTCGGCTTGCTTGCGCTGCTGGTCCATTTGCTGTCGAGCAAAATTGTTTTCCACCTGTTTGCGCATCTGTTTCTCAGCTTGTTTGCGCTGCTGATCCATTTGCTGCCGAGCAAAATCGTTCTGTGTCTTACGTTGAGCCTTCTCTTGTTGCTGCTGCGCCCATTCTGCTTGCCCCTGTTTGTCACCATCTTTCTTCGCATAGACAGGAACATCTTGTGTCGCGAATGATGTCAACAACAATGCACCGATGAGCAATTGCAAAGACAGACGTCGATTCGATTTCAAGGGCTTGGCGTTTTTCGCCTCCTTAACTAGGCGCTCCGAATTGGCGTGCATCTTAATTTCCTCCGGTCCTTTCAACGCTGTGCGCTGTCCCAAGAATCTTCAACGAGCTCGAACATAGCACAAGCGTTAATTCTAATGCCTTACAAGCCGTTGATAAACGCGTGCTACTGCGCGAACTTCCGCGCTTCAGTATAAGCTCTCGACAATTTTTCGTGCACAATTGTTCCCCTTGGAATTGAACTGGGTTTTCTCAAGAAGTCGAACTGTTCTTTGTGATGCGCCGGCTTTTCAGAGATCCTA
>CAYTDR010000474.1:0-4199 GCA_964436185.1 uncultured Candidatus Obscuribacterales bacterium
ATCGGTGTACTGGCGCAAGCATGCGATTGCACTCTCCTTTTCTTTCTTGGATAGAAGCAGCGTGGACTGAACGTCATACGGTCTGAAGTATTCCGAGTCCAGGTTCTTCGCCTTCTCAAAGTGTCTGATGGCGCCGGTGGTGTCGCCCTGACCGGCGAGAATCTCACCGAAAGCCGTCTCAATTCTTGCAGACGGTGGATGCAGAGAGCTGATATAGCGCACCGTATCCAGTGCCGATTTCTTTTTCTTGCTAGCGTTGTAATGCGATGCCAGACCCAAGTAGGCAGGTGAATAGTGGCGGTTGCATTTGATTGCTTTGTTAAAGTGCTCAAAGGCGTCAGCCTGGCGCATTTGACCAGCATAGTAGTTGGCTAGTTTGACGTGCCAGATCGGATCATAAGGATAAATCTTGCCGGCATTGATGAAATGCTCAGCAGACGACTGCAGATCGAGGACGAGAACGTCAGCATTGGCCTGTAATAGCTCCTTCATGTATGCATTCTCGGTGCGTTCTGCCGCTTGCCGAAACTTTTGCGCGGCAGGTTCTCCCTTGCCCTTCAATGTGAGACATCGAGCCTCGACGATGGCAATTTCAGCGAGCTTGCCTGCGGAGTCCTGGGACTGAGCTGCCTTCACATATTCGAGCGCCTGATCATACTGATTGCGTCTGTTGGCTGAGCGCGCAAGAGCCAGGTGAGCCACGATCGGACGATTGGCAAGAAGCGCCAGTTGATCGAGAAGTTTTTGAGCGCCTGCGTTGTTCTCCATCTGCCGTTCAATATCTGCCAGATAGGAAAGTGCGTAAGGGTCCTGTGGCGCCAGAAGGCAGGCTTGTCGATAGGCAGTCCTTGCAGGAACAAGATTCTCGTCCAACTCGAAGGCACGACCGACCCAGATGAGACAGCGGGCAAGCCGCAGACGACTCTTCTCATCGTTCAGGTTCTTATTCTTCAGTGAGAGCATGAGCCTGGACGCATGATCGAGTGTCGAGTCAGGCTTGAACTCTTTCATGCTGTCGTAAATCTTCTTCAGAGAAGGATCGGCGGGAGGACTGACATCGATCGCTTCTGCTTTCGTGCTGGCTGGTACCGCACTGTCCGAGGCGGAACCGGGTTTCGCTGCAGTGTTTCGGCTCTCCGCTCTGGTCTTCGCCTCAGGTGGTTCAATCACAGACTTCTTCTGAGCACTAGCCGTCAATGGCAGCAATACAGACAGCCATAAAGCCAGCATCAGAAGTGAGCTAAATCTGGAGAGAAACTGCATACTCGGTAAGCATTCACATACTCGGTGAATTCGAAGCGGCAGCTTGAATGTACCCGTTTGCACCTGCCTGTTAAGCACTCGAAGGGCAGTTGTTAAGTACTTGGGGCAGACCGGGCTGAAGGGACCGCTCAATTTTGCCACATTGCCCTTGAGAATCTGTATAATCCGTAGCAAAAGAGAGTTTTCTTCAAACGATTGGTCCACAATTATACGTCGTGCTGGACTGCGAGGAGGTCAAAGATGAAACGCGAGACTGCCACCTTTGGCGCCGGTTGTTTCTGGGGAGTTGAACACAGCTTCCGGAAGATCGAAGGAGTTGTCGAAACGCAGGTCGGCTATACAGGCGGCCATCAGGCAGATCCTGACTACCGAACAGTATGCGGTGGACGAACCGGTCATGCCGAGGCGGTAGAGGTCATCTTCGATCCTGACAAAGTCAGTTATGAGGAATTGCTTGAAGCATTCTTCGAGATGCATGATCCGACTCAGCTAAACAGGCAAGGACCGGACGTGGGCGACCAGTATCGATCCGCAGTTTTCTATCACGATCCGAGCCAGCAGCAGAAGGCTAACGAGTTCAAAGAAAAACTCAATCAGAGTGGCAGATATTCTCGCCCTGTCGTGACCGCTATTCTTGAAGCTGCACCGTTTTTCCGTGCCGAGGAGTATCATCAGAGGTACATTGAGAAAAAAGGTATAGAGGCTTGCCATTGAAGAATGCCGAAGATTCTCGTAATAGAAGATGATTTAGACCTCGCGGCGATCGTGAAGTCATACCTCCTTTTCGAGCACTATGAAGTGGAGATGATTCACGACGGCAGGGAAGGTCTGGAACGAGTAAGAAGCTTCGAATACGACATCATTGTTACCGATGTTGGGTTGCCCAATGTTTCCGGTATCGAGATCGTAAGGGCGCTTCGAATACGAGGCAAGCGAACTCCAGTGATCATTCTTACCGGCAAAAACACGGTAGATGAGAAAGAGGCTGGGCTCGATGCGGGAGCTGATGATTATGTCACCAAACCGTTCCATATGAAGGAACTGGGAGCGCGGTTGCGAGCGTTGTTACGCAGACCGATCTCCTCATCTGCAGACCAGTTATTGGTCACCGGCTGTCTCACTTTGAACCGAGCGACCTATTGTGTGACGCGTTCGGGAGAAGAAGTGACGCTGAAGCCCAGCGAGTTTCAACTGCTTGAATTTCTTATGCGACATCCGAACCAGACTTTTGGAGCCGATGTTTTGGTACAGCGAGTATGGCCGGACGAAGAAATGGCCACACCTGCTTTGCGCACGACGATGAAACGCTTGAGGCAAAAGATCGATCCCTCCGGTGACCTCATAAAAACGGTGCACGGCTCAGGGTATATCTTAAAGACAGAGTAGCTGGAGAGCAGTAGCTTTTATCTTGCTCTCTTGAGCGCCTTCTACAATTTAAGTGTTTGGAACCATGTCCGCTCGCGGTGCAAAAAGAACTTTCAGTCTCAAGCTGAGCCACCAGGGCTTCTTGCTTGTGGTTGTGCTTTTGGCATTCGAGTTCGTTTTCGTAGGCGGACTATGGTTTCTCCTTGAAGGAGCCGAACGAGAAGCGCAGAAACAAGAGAATCTTTGGGAGATTTCGGTTAATACCAATCGATTGATTGAGCTCAACTACATTGCCCTTGACTCGTTGAAGGACTATGCTGCCTCTCAAGACTCTTTCCACCTGCTCAAATACGACAAGGCAGCGAAGGAGATTATCGAGAATCTCACATGGCTCGACGAGCATTCGCTTTCCCGACATCAGAAAGAGCTCGTCGTATCGATGAAGAAGAAGTTTGTCGATATCTTCGAAATCGTCCATAACATCAGAAGTATTTACGACGGAACGGCCACCTATCGAGAATTCAAAGCGCTCATAAAGCAAAAAGGGCGATTCGAGCAACTCAACAACGAGATGGCACCTGATTTTCAGGAGCTGCTGAAGAGCCAGAGGACCATAGAAAGCCGGTCTCCGCAGCTCGAGAAACAATGGCGCGATCGGTCCAAGATGTTTCTGCTTGGAGGGCTAGCACTGAATGTAGTGGCAGCGATGATGATGTCGACGTTTTTTACTCGTAGCATTATGTCTCGATTGACGGTGCTGGTAGACAATACAAAACGCCTGAAGACAGGAGAACGTCTGCGCTCACGCCTGGCCGGAGACGACGAGATCGCTCAACTGGACAAAGTCTTTCATACTATCGCCGAGGAACTCAGGCAGTCGGCACGCAAGGAGCGGCAAGCCCTCACCGACTCAACCGAGGCGGAGTCGAGAATCAGGCAGATTATCAACAGCATGCCCGTGGGTCTTTTGATATCAGATCGAGTAGGAACGATCGTTTTTGCCAATCCTCGCGCCGGAGAATTGATCGGCTACTCCACCGGCGACTTGAAAGGACTGCAGCTCGTCAAATTGTTTCCTCAGTACAAACCGACGCTTACTGAAGGTGTCGAGCAGCTGTACCTTGAATTGACTGATAAGCCGATTGAGACAGTAGTGCGTAAAAAAGGCGGTCAAGACCTCGATATCGAGTTCTCCATTACGTCCTTTGATCGAGGCTCTGAAAAACGGTTTCTGATCACATATCTCGATGTCAGCGAGAGGATGGAGATGCAGAGAATGCGCCAGTCGTTTGTCGCCATGGTCAGTCATGATCTTCGCACGCCTCTAAATTCGGTGCAGGGTGTTCTCGAGCTTCTCGAGATGGGAGCGCTAGGAGATATCTCACCAGAAGCGCGAGAAGGGGTCGAAAGAGCTTCCAATAACGTCATTCGTTTGGTCGGTCTGATCAACGATCTGCTCGACCTGGAAAAAATGGAATCCGGAACCCTGACTATCCACAGCACAACCGGCGCCGTGGACGGACTGTTCGATAAAGCAGTGCAGGCAGTCGCCGACCTAGCCGAAAAAAAAG
>CAYTDR010000474.1:4209-6439 GCA_964436185.1 uncultured Candidatus Obscuribacterales bacterium
ACTATCTCCAAGAGGAGCAACGGGACTGCAGCCTATTGCGACTTCGACAGGACACTACAGGTGATGGTCAATCTTTTGGGAAATGCGATCAGACATTCGCCCGACAACGGAGAGATCATCATTGAGGCCAGTCCGCAGGATGGCACAGTCGAAATTTCGGTCATTGATGAAGGTCCGGGTGTGCCAGAAGAGTACCGGCAGGCAATTTTTGAACGATACCAGCAGGTGCCCGGAAAGGACAATGGTGGTACCGGACTTGGGCTAGCCATTTGCAAGGCGATCCTTGCTCAGCATGGTTCGGCAATCATGGTGAAAGACGCTTTTCCTGAAGGTAAGACGGGCAGCAAGTTTTCCTTTGTTCTTGTTAGTGATGCAGCGCCAGCCGCTGAGCTGCCGAAGTAGCTCTTCACATCCGACCTTCCCATGTCTGGCAAGTGTTTGAGACAGTGTGGAAGATTTTCAGCTGGTCTTCTTCCTCCTTGTTTCGCAGCCACTTGAGAACGCTTGATGGATTTTCGTCCGCTCTCATGCCCCGATGTCTGGCCAGGGTTTGAGAGCAGTATGGAAGATTTTCAGCCGGTCTTCTTCCTTCTTGTTTTGCAGTCACTTGAGAACACGAGATAGGTTTTAGTACATGGACCTGCAAAGGTCCATGCTGAAGTAATCTTCTATAACTAGCCTATGAAACCAGGTCCGTGATCTTTCTCATCAACGGAATCAAGAGATTGGTTTCTGTGCCATCAGTGATGCAGACGAGTAGACCACCGCCGAAGTCAGCGATGACTACGTAGCCTCTAGGTGTGCGAGAAACAACCTGATGCACTCGTTTGTGACCCATCTTCTTGATCACGTGCTCGGTGTTCATGTATACGCCTAGTGCCCAGACGCCTATGGATTCAGCATCTACGTCTTCCGGCATGGTGTTGGCGATCAATAAACCATCGTGTCCAACAATTACCGATCCGATTACACCTTGCTGGTGGCTGATTTCGCGCAGCAGAGTCTGCAGATCCTCAGATGCTTCCAATGTGAGGATGCGCATCTTGATTTCGTGTTGCTCTCTTTCGGTTATGTTAGCGAGCTTTTCGATATCCTTTTGATCGAGGAGGAACTTGCCGATTGCAGCGATACGGCCGGAGCCGGTTTCGTTGGTATCGATGTTGGCATCGAGTTTGCCAATGCCTTCAATTTTCGGTGGTGGCACATGGCTTTCCGGCGTGCGGGCCATGAGCGGCTGTGCCGGAGGCTGTGGCTGTGGTACCGGAGCTGGTGCAGGCATACCTTGTGGAAACTGCGGTGCAGCAGGCATGGGCGCTTGACCAAAGCCGGAGTTCGGAGGCATGGGATTCATCGGTTGGCCCATAGGTGATGCTCCACCGAACATCGGCGGGGCGCCAGTCGGCAACGGACCACCCATGCGCGGGGGCTCTGGTTGAGCGAAGTCATTCGATTTCTCCGCTAGAACATTGGCGAAGAGAGCATCCATATCAGCATCGTTGACGTTGATCAACCCGCCAGGTGGAGTTCCTGCTGGTCCGGACATAGACGGCATACTGGGAATCGGTGCTCCGGGCGGGCCGGCGCCGAAACCTGGAGGAGGCATAGCACCAAATCCGCCACCATCGCCCTGAGGCATCATTGGCGGTGCACCACCCGTCAATTGACCGAAGCCGCTGCTCGGCGGTGCTGCACTTTGTGCAAAACCTGGAGGTGATTGCCCGCCGTTGCGTGGCTGAGGCGGTGGTGCATCAAGGCCGGCCACAGGAATAGATGCTTCCTCTACTCCGATGCTGGCGAAGATCTTGTCTACATCTGTGTCGTCCAGTTTGAATAATCCACCTGGATCTTGCGCCGATGGTACCGGTCCTGGTGCTCCCGGAAATGCAGGGACTCCGTCGGTTCTGGGCTGCACTGGTGTGAATTTCGGTGCCGTCGGTTCGCCACCGAGATTGGCTGGCGGCGCAAACGACATTGCTTCCAGTGCAGTTGCCGGTTGTGGAATGTCACCGAATGGAGAGGCTGGTTTGTTCAACCATCCCTTGGACGGATCGATGGGAGCCTGTGGATTCTGACTGGATACGGCAGTGAATGATGGCGCTTGTTGGGCGCCGGCTTGAACTTGATTGACTGGCAGCACCGGTATTTCTGGCACCGCCGGTCGTTGTTGTTGAATAGGTTGTTCGTTGATTCCCAGATTATCTCTGAATATGCTGTCTATGGCGCTGTCATC
>CAYTDR010000475.1:0-6436 GCA_964436185.1 uncultured Candidatus Obscuribacterales bacterium
CGTGCCTCAAAGTCGCAATGAAGTTAGGATCGGACGTGTCCCGAAAAATGGTTTGTGCACGCATCCGCACTACGCCTTTGCCAACGACATAAGCGCCTCCCGCCTCATGGAGCGAAGGGACAAGTTCAACTCTCACATTCTCGAGCCCCAACGCTCTGGCCAGTGGGCCGCTATGGCGGCTGAGAGCAGCCTCAAGAGCACGTGCTTGTCTTCTATAATCAGTCAGAGCTCGCACATCGCCTTGATCAGTGATGCTCGCACGTCGCAAAATTTCCCGAAAGGTTCTGTCATCAGCATTTATTAACTGGCTGATAGGCAGCCTCGCATCGCGGTTACTGATTCGCTGAACGTTATCTTGCAGGCGCTCAAAGACGTTTCGTACATTAGTCTCCCACATCTGATCCAATGTCTCGAGGTCTCTGCGAACCCGGCCTAAGTCGTCCGCAGGGATTCCATTTCGGAACGTCTCGATGCCATCAATGAGATCTGATATGGGAGCAGATTGTCCGAAATTTTCGGAAGCCTCTCCGCGCGCGCCCTCGGTTTCTCCTGGACCGTCAGCCACAAGAACCGAGGCCAAGACCATGGCCGCTGCCAGAATGAATTGCGTTCCTCCGGTTGTTCTCGGCTCCAATTGACCTGTTCTCGAACCATCATCGCCATCATCGGCACTCAACTCCGCATCATCAGTGATGGCGACATCATCAATAGCTGAGCTGCCCTCCAAGATGTTTGGCTCGCAGGCCTGGCTTGCTACGCCATTTTTAGTACCGAATCCGGTAAGTTCCAGCTCCGGAATTATGATCTGGCCAGCGTCGATTAACGAAGTTTGCCATGCAGAATCTTGAATCAGCCGGCAGAGAGCCGGAGTTCCAAGGTAATCGATTTCAGTAGCAGACTCAATGGTGCTAGTCGTTCCGAGATGCCCGGACTCAACCAGCCAATCAAACGAGATCGGATCGGTATCGCCGGAGAACTGATCGTTGAGTAGCTGAAAGCGATCTAGCATTTACCGGGTGATCTCCCCAACGCCATAGCATTGCCTGCAGTATCAACACCGTCTACTAAAGACGGCGCGCCCCTGGCTTCCATATTGCACACCTATCTGACAATATTCATAAACCGAGTTTTATGGACATTAACTCTCAACAAATGTCCGTCAACGGTTCATTCAAACGCCACCCTACCAACCCAAGGACATCACATTCCAACTTTATTCCGAAGCCATTCAGGGTGTGGGTCGGAGCTAAAATAGGGTCCTGACACAGAGGCACTCTGAGGAGTCCAGTCGAACATCATCCATATGTTGCGCTGCGCCTTGTATTTGATCGCAAGCGGAAAAAACGGTTGCGATGTGACGAGCAAGTTGGAAATTCGCTTTTCAGCGGCGGGTTGCGGCGTTTCACCACGAACTTTCAAGCCGACTATTTTTCCATCGGTGCCGACGGTGACTAAGACGTAGATGCTCCGACCGCTGGAATCCTTCCAGGCATGAACAGCGTTCATCAGCTTGTCTCTGACTTGTTTATCAAAGTCGCGGGTACCTGAATCCGACGAGAGTCCTGTAGCTGGTTTGGCTGCGCCTGGTGCAGCGCCTGATGAAGGAGAGTCGTCATTGTCGTCTGCACCAGTAACTCCGGAGGATTCGCTAAAAGTGCCGTTCTTGGTTTTGGCCGAGAACTTCCACATATCTTTGTCAACCTTCCAACTGTTTCCCTCATCCACGAGCACCATGGAGCCTTTCAAGCTCCATGCCGTTGCGTCCTTCGCCATGTCCTTAAAGTGCTGCGGAACATCCAGCGGAGCAAGCTCCAGAACCGCCTTTCCTGGACTGACTGCCTTGTTGACGATCTTCACTTTCGAGGGACGCTGCAACAGGCTTTTCAACATCATTTCCGCCATCACGCCGGCGAGTTCTTTAGGGAGCGGATTCTTATCCTGCTTTTCGCGCACACGAGCAGACATGAACTCTTTGGTATCCAACGGACTCTTCGATGCAGCCACCGCCTGGTAGTAGCGTGATACGAACTGCGCAGGGTCCTCCTGAGGATTCGCCATCGCTGCTTGACTCGAAAGCAATCCAATTACCAAACCTGTTGTCAACATCCATTTGCGAGCGCGCATACCTTGTCCTCAAATTGAATCTCAAAAAGTATATTATGTTTCGGGAACAAAGAGCTTGATCGACAGAATGTTACTGTCCGTGCCCGTAATCATCAAAGTTCGTTACCCGTAACTTAAGTTACGGTCAGCTAGAATTCGCTGGTCAAGCCCGCTAAGATGACCAAGGCGAAGAAAACTTCCACGAATATGTTCCCAATCCAAGGAGCTGTCATGTCTACTTTGACTGAAGTGCAGAAACTCTTTCTCGATGAACTGGCCAAACGCGAAGTCACGGCATACGAGGCTCTTGAAGATGGCAGGTTTGCAATCTCGATCAATGATGCAACCTGGCAAGTCAGTCTCGATAACATTTCTCGCGAATTCGAGCATGATCGAGATCCAGCGCTGATCGAACAGTTTGTCGAGACCATATTTGCCTCGGTCGCGCCTCTGCCCGATTGGGCCGAAGCCAAGGAGAGAGTTCGGTTCTGTGCCGAACCATCCGATCTCGACTTTGGACATTCCTTGAAGCTTCAGATCACAGAATCACTGTGTCGGATACTGGTCTATGCCGACCCGAGCGAGTCCACGGTTAGATGGTTGACACCAGCTCAAGTTGAAACCTGGGGACAACAGCTAGAATATGTTGAGGCAGTTGCGGAACGGAATATGGCTTCTCTGTTGATCGAAACGGAAGTCCAGACCATGGAAGTAGATGAGTTCCGCCTGGGGATCCTCGCTACAGGAACAGTCTTTAAGGCATCCTTGATATTCGCGCCGAACCTGAAGGAAGTAATCGGAAAGACAATCGGCTGGCCACTACTGGCGGTGATTCCCTGCCGAGACTTCGCTTACTTTCTGGCAGAACAGGATTCTGCTCTCGTTCCATCTCTGGGCGAAGTCGTTATGCGTGAGTTTACGACTCATGCATATCCGATTTCGACTGAAATTTTCCGCATTTCTGATGACGGAATCGAAGCAATCGGCGCTTTTGCAACAGAGCCAGATGACGAAGAATCACCGGAAGGGATGAAATTCATCAACTACCGCGGCGGCGTGGTGAAGTTCTTGATTCCCGACTACTGGGAAGAAGAGTATGATGAAGATGGGGGCGGCACATTCTATGCAGAAGAAGAGGATTCAGGTACATTACGGCTCAACGTGTTGTCGCTGAAATCTCAGAGCTCATTTGGTCCCAATGCAGCAGTAGCACTGCTCCAACCACGCGCCACTGAATACGACACCACTGTCGTTGTACTCGACTCCAACTCAGCTTTGCTCTCGTATGTTTATGAGGTCGAGGAAGATGGCGAACAGCTTGCAATCTTTTGCTGGCAGATTGCCAACCTGATTTCAGCTGAGCACGCTCGTGTTGCCCTCTTCAGCTACACGGTGTTAGCTCGGAAAAGGGAAGAGCCGGAGATTCAAGAGGATATCGCGATGCTCAACGAAAACCTCCGCAAGTGTGTATTCTCGACACAATTGGGAGAGTGATTCGAGCGAGCATATCGACTTCAGTTCATCGATATGCTCAGGTAACTCCTACAATAGGCGAAGGTCCTC
Organism: uncultured Candidatus Obscuribacterales bacterium; assembly: GCA_964436185.1. Taxonomy (GTDB): domain Bacteria; phylum Cyanobacteriota; class Vampirovibrionia; order Obscuribacterales; family Obscuribacteraceae; genus CAYTDR01. Next base: position 3,667 of record CAYTDR010000475.1, read on the forward strand.
GCAAACTTTCATCGGCGGATAAGCTTGTTTGTTCGACGACTATGCTCGCTGAAACTTCCCTTCCTCGCCTCTCGATCAGAGACCTCCAGGCGGTGAAAAGGTCAATGCTTGCATTCCAATTATTTCAACGACTCCGACCGCCTCCGCGCAGGCTATAGTCAATTTGCTTCAAGTGCAATGGCACACTCTTTTTGTGCACTTTTACGTGCAGCTTCAATTATTCGCAAACAAGTAAGAGCGTCAGTAGGATCAACCGGCGGAGGAGAACCAGTTTTAATGCTTGACACCAGCAATTCGTAGAATCTATGGTAGCTACCTGACTCGGTCTCGACCGTGGATGGCACAATTTTGTCATCGTCCGAAACAACTAGATTGCCGAAGTTATCCTCGACATCTGCACCCCAGTTCGAGTCCGCAGGGCGAGCACCGGCTCTCAGCGCATCTTCCTGTGGATCCATGCCAAACTTCTCAAAGGTTCCCATTGTTCCCATCATTCTGAATCGTGGACCTTTGATGGCAGAAAACACATTCGCCCATAAATGAGCCCGCACACCACCAGCGAATGAGAGCGCCACAAAGGTATCATCGTCAGCTTGAACTCCGCTCCTGCGAGAGTCCATTTCCGCATACACTGCTTGCGGTGACCCGAATAGAACGAGCGCCTGATCGATTAAGTGACTCATCAAGTCGAACAACAGTCCGCCACCTTCATCAATATCCGCATTCTCACGCCATTTTTCAGGACTAGAACGAGGACGAAAACGCTCGAACCGAGACTCGAGTCTTGTAATTTTCCCCATAACACCCGACTCTATCAGCCTTTGCAGTGTAATGAAATCACCGTCCCAGCGACGGTTCTGAAACACAGTCAACAAGGAGTTCGTCGTCCGACTCACTTCAATCAGCGAAGCTGCATCCTCGGACGTCGTTGCAAAAGGCTTGTCTACCACGACAGCCAGACCCGCTTCCATACAAGCTTTGGCTTGCGCTGCGTGAAATTTGTTAGGAGTAGCAATTACTGCCAGGTCGAACCGCCCAAACCTAGCAGACAAGTCATCAAAGCTCAGAAAGACTTCTGCGTCACGAAAAGCAGCCTTTGCTCTCTCGCCACGCTCGTGATTCGAAGTCACCACTCCTGCCACCACCAGGCCCTCTGTAGAGGCTATCAGCGGAGCATGAAACACTTCACCCGCCAGACCATATCCGACTATTACTGTTTTGATTTCCTGCACGAATCATCCCCCTGAGAACCCGAAGTATACAATGGTCTTCAGCCATTGAGCAACAGTAAATGCCCGTCCGCTGAGGCCTGTATCCAATAGAGTTAGGAGGGATCCAAGCGTGAGCGATCATCTTTAAAAAAAAGGGTAACAAGAAACACATCCAATTGACCGAAAGGAAGTCTCCTCTCGAGCTAAAGTCATTTGCGGCCCGGGCACAGCGACACGCTCAATGCAACACATAGTCGGAATATGCCGCATAAAGCGGATAGAATATGCTTGAGTGCGCTATGAACTGCAGCTCAATAAGAAGGAAGCCAGACCGTGACCGCCTTTGCGGACAAAAACAAAATTGCAATAATCGGCGCGGGTCCCGTTGGATTAAGCGCGGCTCGCGCCCTTAAGGTGAGCGGCATAGCATACGATCAATTCGAGGCCGATAGCGCAATCGGTGGCAATTGGAGGCACGGTGTCTACAAAACCGCCCACATTATCTCGTCGCGCAAAACCACCGAGTTTCCGGATCATCCAATGCCAAGTCACTATCCAGACTTTCCAAGCGCTGCACAGATGCTGGAATATTTGAACGACTATGCTTGTCACTACAAATTGACTGAGAACATCATATTCAATACCAGAGTCGAATACATAGGACCTGGTAGCGATGAGCTCTGGGAACTAGGTTTAAACAGCGGGGAAACACGCTACTACGAAGGAGTAATAGTCTGCAACGGACATCACTGGGATCCTCGATGGCCGACATATGAAGGCGAGTTCACCGGTCAAATGATTCATTCCAAGAATTACAAGCATCCGGATCAATTGAAAGGTAAACGCGTTCTCGTTATCGGTGGTGGCAACTCCTCCTGCGATATCGTATCCGAGGCGGCGCGCGTTGGTCAATCCGCACATCTGAGCTTGAGGCGAGGATATTGGTTCCTGCCCAAAACGTTCTATGGCATTCCCACCGCGGAACTGCTGACGACTCGCATGCCTGTTTGGATGCAACGAATCTATCTCGCTTTTCTTCTCAAGATTGTCGTCGGCGACTATCGCAATTATGGACTCATGAAGCCCGATCACAAGATCTTCGAACATCACCCAACCATCAACACCGAGCTGTTGCACTACTTGAAGCATGGAAAGATCGTTCCTCATCCGGACGTGAAACGGTTCCATGGGCAAGTCGTTGAGTTTATGGATGGCGCCAAAGAAGAGTTCGACCTGATTATTTGCGGAACCGGTTACAACGTCTCGATACCGTTCCTGGCACCACATATAGTGGATATCGAGGGCAGCATTGTAAAAGCGCAATGGGGAGTGGTGGCACCCCATCACAAACAGCTATACATTTACGGTTGGGGACAAGCACGTTATGGGTTTGGCCCGCTGTTAACACCGGCTTCAGACCTGATTGCCGATCTCATTGTGCTTCAAAGACGGCTTTCAAATCCCATCGGTGAGATTTTGAAGAAGATGAACCAACCGCTACCACAGAGTCATCTGCTAGATCCGATGGCAACTTTGAGACAGGTAAATGCAGCAAAAGG
>CAYTDR010000476.1:0-6424 GCA_964436185.1 uncultured Candidatus Obscuribacterales bacterium
ATCCCAGCGCGTATCCTGAGCTCCGAGAAAGAGGTTATTTCTTCATGCTGCCGAGGTAGTTGGCGTACCGGCAGCAACCGTGCGAATAGGCTCTGTTGTTTGAAAACCTGGATATGACCTGCGAAATGGTGCGGAGAGAATTGTCTCCACAGTTGTAGGCGGAAGTAATTTTTTTGATTCGAACCGACTGCAAACCGCTCATACAGGTTCAAGGGCACCAACTATGGTGTGTGGCTTTGCAATCAAGAATGCAGTTTGTCGGCAGCGTGAGCAGAACAATGTGTTACGAATCGATCCCCTGGTTTCAAGCTGTTTTGTGCGAAACGCAAACAAACATGAGCCAGCCAAGACTGCCCTGACACAACACGCTACCAGGGTCATTCAAATATTACCAATGTATCTCTCATGCTCCGCGTATTTAAACAGTCATTGATTACAATGGGATTCCATTGACTGAATCTGCCGTAGTTGGTATTGTGCGAGCTCCGCATTTGCAACAGGTGTCACAAGTACTGGTGCCGGCTTCACTATAGACCAGACACGAAGCACATATGCAGGTACAGAAGCACTGTCGATGGTGTGCTGCTGGCAAAAAAGTTGCAGTTAAGCGATCTACATCCCGGGGCTGTACAATTGTCGAGTAATAGGGCATGCTCACCTAAAAAATCTCCATCGGTCATACTTTTTGCCGATTGCGCAATGTTCTTTCGAAACTGTCTTGCTTACAGCTCTGTGATTGTTCTCGATATAGATACTCCAGCACATGGTTCCAAAGAGCGAGCTGGGCACAACGGAGTGTGTAATGGTCATGCAGGTCCCCAATGCCCCAGGCAAACTCGGGCTAAACCCTCATGAAATTCTGGTGGACACGAACCCCACATTTGTTGATAGCCGAAATTGAGAGGTGCAATCTCAGCCCCAGATTTGTCAATGAGCACAACTCTGGATCCGAAAGTCCCCTTCTTTTCGACACAAGCAATTCCTTCCGAAAAGCGCCCGGCATAACCAAACTGTGGCTTGATAACGACCTTGCCAGTCTGGTCTACGTATCCGAGACTGTGATTGCTGATGTTTCCCCAATCTGCAACTGCCAGACCATCGGAAAATCCATCTGGGGTCTCGAATCTCTTGTCCTTGACCACCCGCCCAGAGGAGTCAACGAAAGCCCATCGGCCTCCAAATCCTCCCAAAAGAGCGGATGCGCATCCATTATTGAAAAAACGAATAAACGAGGAGAAGCCAGGCTTTAAAATATAGTTGCCCTTTTTGTCGATGAGCCCCCACTTCCAATGGCTGGTGTCAAACACCCCACCCACCTCAACGAAGGCCACTCCTTGATCGAACGCTCTACTCTTTCCAAACACATCTGGCGTGCAAACCGTATCTATCATGTCAAAACGTGGATCGATGACGAATTTTCCTGTTTTGTCGACGAATCCGGACAGTGTTCCTGCATCCTCAGGATTGAAATCGTCAGGTTTTGATGATGGCTTGTCATTCTTGGGAACCTTGACCTCCATCAATCCTTCAGAAAAATCACCTGGTTCGTGTCCGCGCTTAAGCTGGAACAGCTGCTGGCCGGCTTTGTCGATGCATGTCCAGACCTCATCACTCTTGACCATCGCGACGCCTTCTGAGAAAGAATGGGCTTCGTCGTACTTAGCGTTAATAACCGATTTGCCATGATGATCTATAAATCCCCATTTGTCTTGGTTACAAACAGCGGCAACCCCCTCAGAGAACGTCAATCCTCGTTGGAATTTGGTGGGAATTGTTAGCTTGCCAGTCGAGTCTACGAATCCCCATTTAGCAGTGCCTGTGTAGCCAACCGACACTAGTGCCAGTCCTTCAGAAAATTGCCCGGCATCTGAAAATTTAGCAGGAATCACCAACTTCCCTTTCCTGTCTATAAATCCCCACTTACCAGAAAACGTTGTGTGGCCACCGGAGCACCCACTTAGACCCAAGACGATAAACAGCACCATCGACAATGGACCGATGTTGGATGTACGGAGACTCGCTGGGTCGTGACCAAAACTCTGGAACGGTTTGATTACCAAATTTCATCCTCCGCATACAGCAAAAGCACCGCATACAGTGCGCGATGCTTTGCAATTTAAGTCGTCAGTAGAGCCGTATTATTCCGTTCTAACAAAGTTCCAGCGGAATTTCGCCGAACCGTCGTTAGCAGCGAAGTGCGGTTCAGACATACCGGATTTGAACACATACATAGCGTCTCCATTTCTATCAACGCTTTTCACTACTAGTCCGTCAGCCGATGGTTCGAGAACGAAGACTGCTTTGGTCATGCCTAATACTGGAGTCGCATCACCAACGGAAGGATGGGGTACAAAATTTAAACCGTCTATCTCACCGGCCAGCCGGATAGTGTAACGGTTAGTCGGTTTATTCGTGACAGGATCGATCTGGCGATCGACTAGCCATTTTTGCGTTCCGCCCTTGTTGTACTCAACGAGGAAAACGTTTTGCCCGACCATGGCAGCGTTTGGCTGAAGTGCTTCGTGACTTGCATTGTTGATGATGAAATATGTGCCTGTGCTGGGAAGCGGATCCATGCTCTGGACCTCTCCGGCTCCGCCCCCGGTTCCATTTACGTCGAGGAAATTCCAGATGAATTTCGCAGTGCCATCGTTCGGTCCGAAATGCGGTTCGGTGAACGATGCTGTTCTGGTGTAGTACATCGCATCGCCGTTCCTACCAACGCTCTTCACTATCACTCCGCCCTGCGTCGCCTGAAGTTCATAAACCGCCTTGTCCAGACCGACGATAGGAATCGCACTCCCGACAGATGGATGCGGCTGAAAATTCAGCTCCTCGTTTTCACCAGCAAGGCGAATCGTATAGCGGTTTGTCGGTCGTTTGGTGACTGGATCGATTTTACGATTGACCTTCCACTGCTGCGTTCCACCTTTATTGAATTCGGTTAGGAAAACATTCTGTCCCGACATGGCGGCGTTCGGCTGAAGCGCGTCGTTGGTCCCCATCGGAATTATGTAGTACGTTCCTGTTTTCGGCAGCGAGTCGAGATTAACCGTGCCTCCAGGTTGCGAATACGAAGGAATGTAAGTAGTCAGTAGCAATGAAATAATCGCAAAAACGAGCTTTATGGTTTTCATACTTTTCTCGAATCCTCAATAAGTCGCACGGATCACATCTACCCGCGCAAGAGATCGCTCCCCACGATTTGCTGGTCATGGCCTTGCTCAAATCCCAGGCATTGGATGATATTACCAGGTTTTGGTAGATGATGAACTAGTAAGCCTTCATCGACAACGCAAACGCTTCACCAGTGCAGCTGATTCACGTGCCACGCGGAGATTATTTGTTTGCAAGTTCCAATGATTGCAATGATGACGAACGAACAAGTATATGGAACCAGAAAACATCACTCCAGCATCGCCAACTGTGTCTTTAAGTCTCTGTTGATATTCAGCAGCGGGGCACAACGCGAACAGGAATCGCCATCGTATTCGGTGCTGGCAACCAAGAGAAGATGTTTCATTCTGCGCTTCCAAGGCAAAGCAAGACACAGATGAGCCAGCGAATACGTGCATGGCGTCACAACTACACTCCAAGTTTCGTCAACGAACGGGGAATTCACCACACGTGGAGGGAAAGAAAGTGAATTCAACTGCCTGATAAGTGCCACCACCAAAAATACTTTCGCGAGTAGCGCAAGTAGCGCTGAAATCCCCTATTAATGCAGTCACCTTGGGGGAGGGACTAGTATTAGGTTCTATAAATAGGTAAGGTGAGAACTTGAGCAAAAATGACTCATAGAGTCGATCGACACCGGCGGTGGGGAAATCCGCATCAATTGAAAGTGAAAGCGTTCGCCAACCGTCTGTTGCTGGTTGGCTTGGGTGCATTTCGGTCCATCGCTTTTCGATTATCTTGCTCCCGCCGTCTGGTGTTTCGAATCTGAATTTGACTCTTCCATAGCGAATAGCATCGTCAGTCGCCTTGACGAAGATACGAATTGATCGGAAACCGCTGAATAGGCTTGGAGGAAGGGGGTTCTTTGCCGAAGCAACATAACCGGCGAAACCTCCAACGCGGGGAGCGGGAGAACCTCCAGAAGCTGCCTGAAGTACAAAGTTAGTACTCCCTATACCTCGAGTAGTAACACGCTCAATGAATTTAGTGTCGGTACCACAACGTACTGGTACCACCCGGCAAAGAATCTTGCTTTCACTCCTGAGCCCACGTCTGAGGGGTGTGAGCCTATTAAAACGCTGGTGGTCACGATCAGCACGACTACCGCGCTCTTTGTTAGCAGCAAAGACCTCAGAACTAGCACTTACAAGTGCAATGAACACGATGCACAACGAAACAGCAATCCCGTTTCTCATCAATCAGAAACCTCGAGGAAACGATAACTAGTCATCAACGATATCTACGAGCTGGGAATGAAACGCATGTAGAGTGGGCGATTCTTTCGTCGCGTGCTCTTGATTCAAAGCCGGACTACGATTGTACCATGGATCCTGAATCGATAAAATCGATCCGCCTGGCACTGACTCATACGGCCCTCAATGCATTTTCCTTTCGATTCTTGGCGATAGCTGTTGGCGGACAGGAATGGTATCGCTCTTAGTGCAACAAGCGATTAGCGAAGTTGCGCAGTCGTTGTTCCCACCCGCCGCATCCATTGGGATCACAACTGAAGTCTTCGTTAAGCCTATCCCTTGTTCTTGTTGAAGGACTGCGAAGATCTTCGCGCGAGCAGTTGCATCCATCGACAAACGCACAAACACCAGAAGTATCGGACGCACACAAAGAGTTCGGCGATTCTAACCTAGAATGTCAGCAATAAATTAAATGAGGGTAATAGCGACAACTCACCATAGGTAGTGTCAGCCGGACTCCACAACTCGACAGTTCAATAGTACTCAATCGTCGCCACTTGAGCAGACGCTGCGCCGACTACATGCAATCAAAACGCATAATAATCCTCTGGTAGCGTCTCGGTCGGTCGCCAGTCCATAGTCCCCATTCGAACACCGTTATGTTGGATGTAAGCATCTCCAACGAGATCTTGATCGCCCGAAGGTAGTTTGCTAACTCAAATCCATAGCTTCGCCGCAATTACCACAACTTGCGTGATGACGTCACAACGCCGTTTTTCAGGTGCTCTTCCGTACCATCCGAATAGAAAATGACAGTTTCACCATTGCCGTTGGGATTAGGTCCAGACGAAATAATTTTTCCGTGTTCACCAACTGGCGGCGCCGGAGGGAGGGACGACGGACTCGTATTAGTGGTGGGCCCGGCCGGAGTCGTCGGCGATGTCGCGGCCGCAGAAATATTGGAACCAAGCGCATCCATCAGGTCTGCATCGTCTTTCGCTTTCTGTTTAGGTGAAACCTTTCCGGTAGTGGTTGACACCGTAGTTGGTGACGCACTGGTGTTCGCCGTCCAATGATAATCTCCCTTTCCGACAGCAGTCGCAGTGATTGCTATGTCAGCTGGATCATCGACATCACCTGGTCCGGCCGGAATTGGTGCCTTCGCCGAGGGAGACGCAGTCGTCTTGGGCGTGCTCCCCATCATTCCCTCCGCACTAGCGCGATATGCCGGTCCAAAACACAAAACAGTCAGAGTCAAGGCAATGGATGCGCTGATGGCGAACTTGGAAGTCATGTTTCATATCACCTATAGAGAGCAGATCACTTGATCGGAAATACCTGATAGTCTCCACCCTCGACCCTTGTTACGTCAGGAGTGAGGTTTCGAAAAATTACACTGCCGCCTTTCAAATTGCCCATACCGGCAAGGCTGATTCTGCCTTGCCCCGTATCGCCAATGTGCATCAGCTTCGGCCCATAAATCTTAGGCTGGACGACATTCAACTGAGACCTGGCCATCATGCCGCTTTCAGGGAAATAAACTTCCAGCGGTGTCCGGCCGGGTTTCATGTCTTCGGGCATTCGGTACCATTGGTTCCTGTTGTTACCGGCAATGGGCGGAAGAAACTGACTGCCTGCCCTTGCCAGCATCGCACCCGGGTTACCGCTGTTGTTTGCTCCGGCCCTGAAGTTGTGCTTCGGTTGTGCCACCTGCGGCATCGCCACCTTGTTGTCAGGATAACCCGCCAACGGTTTGGCAGAGCACGGACGACGCACAGTATGCATCAACTTATTATTGGGATCGCAGAGACTAACTAAGACCTCTTCGCAACCGGCAGGTACTTTGCCGGGCGTTGGTTTGGTGCCCGGCGCAATGGTTATAGCCTTGCCATTGACTGGTTTGACCTCTGCATGAAGTTTCTTCAGAGCCACATAGTTAGCGCCTTTACTGTACGAGTTATCATCACCAATCGGCTCGAGAACAGCCGTTCCCCAGTACGTATCGTTCGCGGCCATCTCATCCGGAAGACGGACGATGAACTTTCCGTACTGCG
>CAYTDR010000477.1:0-6419 GCA_964436185.1 uncultured Candidatus Obscuribacterales bacterium
ATTGCCCGTGTTCAAGTCCCTGAGAAGATTGTAGACCGCCCGAGCGCCACCTTTGTTCGATGACCCAGCGAACGCCTGGAGCCTCTCGAGCAGGCTTCTGGTATCGCGAGCAGCTTTGACTGCTGCCGTCGCGCATTGCTCCAAAACCCTGGCGCATTGGCGCACGCTTAAGCCATCGATGCCCTCCCGATCACCCGAGCGAGCGTATACTTCCGCAAGGTTGTAGGGTCGCCCTGTCCGAGGGCAGAGCACGACCTCGCCGTTATAGAGGCGCATCTTGTCGTAGAGGCTCAATTCCTTATCAGGTTTGAGGTTCGTCAGAACCTGGACCCGTCCCAGGAAGCGCATGGCTTCCGGTTCCACGTGGCAGGGAACAACCCGAGGCTGAGCCCAAAGTTTCTCGAAAATCTGTTCTTGACTCCCATACTCGAGCCCATAGCGGAAAGTGATTGGCTCTGAGCGGAGGGGGGTTGGTGACATGGTTTCTGACTCCTCTCGATGAGTCTGATGTGATTAGGGTCGAAACATCTCCCACAACAGGAGTGGGCACATTTGATCGGTGGTCAATCGGATGCAACAGGCGACAGTTCGGTGTCACCAGGAGTGGTGCCCTTGTGCGCAAACATCTCTTGCTCGAGATCGTCAAGCTCCTTACGCGAGATTGTAGATCTCGGTGAATTGCCATCGTTGATAGAGCTTGAGGGTGTCTCGGAATTTTTCATTGCACATGCGCAGGAACAACATGCGCAAAGTGAGGGAACGAAGCGCTGGTGCACAAAATCGGAAGGTTGGACGGGCAGTCGCACTCTATCCATCTCCATTTGCAATCCGACGTGCTGAAACCAGCAACTACGAGAGTCGCTTTAGACCGAGAAGGTTGAGGATAGAGTAAAACGGGTTGAGTTCTTGTCCTGGGAGGAAGAAGCGTATAGATGTTTAAGCCTATTAGGTCTAAAGCTATGATTTAAACTCATTGCTCAGTCGTGAAATGCTTCGTTGTCTCAGCCAGAAAAGCAGGTCGTGACTGAGTTTGGACGGACCGACAGTCTCTGGTTTCCCGGAAAAATGAGCACGTTTTGATCTAGTAATTAACTGGAGTTGATATTGAATTCGTTGCGATAGCTGCAGTTATCCGCAGGACGCCTTTAACCAACGGTGCTCTTAACGGAACGCCTTGCATATTACGAAATCCGGAAGTGGGCAGGGTCGAGCTACGGATGCACGAGACCGCGAAAAACTACTATTTTTGACAAAAAGCATGAAGCAACACATAAGCCGGGTTCTGTTTAGACCGTCATCTATCTGGGAATCGGGTTACCCTCGATCCTCTAGCAGCATCGGCAACTTGGGCAGACGGGCAGCCTGTTCCCCAAGTTATACCTAAGCCTTGCACCTTCAGCGGGGTTTACCTAGCCAAGGCCTCTCGACCTTGCTGGTGCGCTCTTACCGCACCGTTGCACCCTTACCAGATAAATCTGGCGGTCTACATTTCTGTGGCACTATCCTCACGCTCACGCGCACTGGGCGTTACCCAGCAACCAGCCCTTCGGTGCCCGGACTTTCCTCATCTCTCTTGCAAGAGACGCGACGGTTTGGGCTACTTCATACCGATGATTATAACCCGTCGAGAGAGACAGCTACTGCTGACAAGCTGAGGTGTATCGTTGTTCCCCTGGTTGTCGCCCTGATTGTCGTCGCCACACTTACGGAGAGACTGTTATCTACCGGCATCTCGCGGGCAAACCAGTGGGAATTCCTACGACGAGACCTCGGGAGGGGCGGGATCATCTTTTTTGATTTGCCGCTTGGAATCAGGAAATAGTCTACCTATTTCGAAAAAGTGATGAAAATAGTCGACCTTGGCAGCAGTCTTGAAAAAGATCATACTACCCCGGCAACCTAATCAGTCACGCTGCTTTGAGCATGCTCGTCTTCCAGTAGTCGCAGATATTTTTTGTCTTGCTCGCTCAGTTCGCAACCGGAGAGGAGATCCGGCCTGCGTTCGAAAGTCCGTCTGAGAGCCTGTTCTCGTCGCCAGCGCGCAATTGCTTTGTGGTCTCCGGATCTGACGACCTCAGGCACTTCCATGTCACGAAAGAGAGGCGGCTTGGTATACACCGGTCCTTCGAGAAGCCCATCAGTAAACGATTCAGATAGAACTGACTCTTGTTTGCCGACCACTCCTGGAATCAATCTTCCTACTGCATCGATGACCACGAGCGCCGGCAGCTCCCCACCTGTTACCACATAATCGCCAATGGAGAGCTCGTCTGTGGCTAGCGTTCTGATGCGTTCATCGAAACCTTCATAGTGTCCGCAAAGAAGAGTGATCTCAGTTTCTGCGGAAAGTTCGACGGCCCGGCTATGCAAGAATGGCGTGCCCTGCGGACTCATGAGCAGCACTGGTGAATTCGCCGCCCTCTCGATAGAAGCGAAGGCATCGAAAAACGGTTCGGGTTTTAGCACCATTCCTGGTCCGCCACCATATGGAGTATCATCGACCTTACGGTATTTGTCGGTGCAAAAATCGTATGGGTTGTAGGTTTTCACGCAAAGTTTGCCCGCTCGCGCTCCCCTGCCGATAATGCTGGCAGAGCAATAGGTCGAGATGACTTCAGCGAACAGCGTAACTACGTGGAAGGTGAGCACAACAAAATTTCCCGCGATTGGTTTGCTCTATGATAACGCGAAGAGCGGTTCCCAATATAGACCTTCCACGACTGGGGTAGCCTCAGGGAGCTAATCTCTTCCCCTTCAGTCTCGAAACGATGTCACTTCTCATAAAAATCAAGTTGGCAAAATAGTGAGATGCAGCCAAGTGCGCAATTCTTGTCACTGTTGCAAGACTTAATGTGAAAAGACTATATCCGTGCGATATAGAAGTGGCTGGAGGGGGAATTTTGAAGGAAGGACCATAGCTGTCTCAGCTAAGATTCTAGTGGCAGACGACTCAATTTATTCGCAGGATTCAAACCGTGCCATCCAGTTGGGATAGGTTAAAACAGGAAGCTGAGCAAGCAGGTTCGCGAGGAGACTTCACAACAGCCAGTTCTATCTGGTTTCAAGCGTTGGAACAACTCGACAATGTCGGCGATGAAGATACACGTCTCCTCATAACTCTAGATCAGCTAGCCGATTCGCTCGCCAACATGGGCAAACCTGCGCAGGCGGTACCACCTAGAGAGTATCTGGTTCACCTTCGCGAAAAGGCATTGGGCACCCTTCATATTGAAGTCGCCAACTCGCTCAATAGCTTGACTGAGCTTTATTATTCGATGGGCGAATTCGAGAAGGCACAGCCGCTCTCAGAGCGGATAATGCAAATATACGAGAAAAACTTCGGCAGCAATCACCTCGGATTGGCGATGATTGGGACGTTCCTGGCATTGATCTATCATGGCCAGGGAGATTACGATAAGGCCGAGGAATTCTATCAAATCGCGATGACCATCAAGCAAAAGGTCCTTGGATACAACCATCCTGAGGTTGGATTCCTGATGGAGAATTATGCTGGTCTTCTTTATGCCACCAATCGCGACGACGAAGCCGACACCTTGTGCGGAACGGTAGGCACTGCCTCTGGTGTCTGGAGATTGGTTTCGGCACAAGCTTCTGAGCAGCTCACCAACTCGAAACAGAGCTTGAAGAAGACTCTGTCTCAGCCACGGCGACCGATCAAGTAACACCACTTTGGGCAAGTGATATCCGCGGCAATCTCCTCTCGTCAGCGTCTTGGAGGATCGGCGAGTTGACGCAGTGGAATTCTGTCTGCGTTTCTCGGACGCGAGAGTTGTGGTACCACCTGTATCGGAGCATCCGGTGGTCTCGCCGGCGTGGCAAAACGATCCAGTGGAGTTTCGGATGGTCTCGTCGGAGTGGCAAAACGCTCGAGTGGAATTATCGGTTGCTCCATGCCTACCGGACGTGCCCTTAATCGAGCGTCGGCTGGTCTTGTTTGAGCTGCTCCAGCCTCTGCGGGAGAAATTGTTGGAGTCCTGACATCCAATGGGGAAGTTAGCTGCGTGGCTGCTGGTCTGCCTTCAGCGGAGGAGGGCAACTGCGGCCTCAGATCCATCAGTGGATTGGAGCGCAAAGAAGACCCTATGAAGGACGGTCCGATTCTCAACTGTCTTTCCAGCACCGGCCGGTTGCTCGTGAGATTGGCCTGCAATGTTGGAGTGACATTATTCCTTTTAAGGATATCCAGCATGGCGCGCGAGGGAACGAAGATAGCCTGGTCGCGATTGAACGAGGTGCCTACGGTGAGCCCGACGGCGGCCCCGGTGACGTCCAACATAGGACCACCTGATCCGCCCGGCTCGAGATGACTCGATGCAACATTGATGGTCTGCGCTTCTCGCCACCTTTCGAACCTTCGTGCTCGTTCGTCAGGTGCAACAGTGGTCGGTGTAGTGCCGATCGACATAAAGACGCGGTTCCAACCATTCGGGTGACCGAGCGAAGCAACCTGCTCTGTCGCTCCTAACTCCTGGGATCTGATGGGAATCGAAGCGAAGGTCTGACCTTCTCTTGTGGGCAGGACTCTGAGAAGTGCAACATCATTTCTCCTGTCCACGTCAATCACTCGAGACAGATATGACCGTCCGTCAGTCGTCTCGACGGTGGTGAATGTCGTGCCCGAAGGGATTCCGTGTGCTGCTGTGAGCAAGCATCCATCCGATGTGACGAAGAAGCCGCTGCCCTCTTCGCCGTCGTTGGCTACCAGTCTGACGCTCGCGTCGCGTACTCGCTGGTAGATATTGGCTGTATTACTATTCTCTCGAACTACAATGACATCGTTTTCACTCGCCGTTCTGCCTAAGTGCAAAGACGGTATCGTCACCTCGCCCGGGCGACGAACAGGATCGGTGCTGGTCACAACTTCGAACGCTAAAGCCTCCCGTGCATCAGACGATGGCTGCGGCTGCTCGCGTTTTGTCTCCGGAATTTGATCCATGTGTGTCTCGACTGGTCGCCTTTGTGAGTGTATACCCTCCAGCCAAAGTTCTCGACATTTTTTTGCCGTATTTTCCACACTCTCTATGGCTGAAAACGCTCAGTACATGCACGATATCGCAACTGTCTAAAAGGTGAGAGGCATCGCCCGGGATGGCTGCGATGGTTCAGTTAGCTCGTTGGGCTTCGGGTTCTGGGCGATGTTTGTTATCCCGAGAGTCGTAATAAATTCGGGGAAGGATTTTTAAGTTTCGTCTGGACTTAAACTTGTCGGCTCATGCGCAACATCTCGCCGTACGATGGCGCAATCTCGCGCTCTTCGCAGAGAAGCTCTCTGGCAAAACGTTCCACGAATTCGCGTGCTTCTTGCAGTTGTGACTCTTGATTCGTCACTACCTCGACCTCGATGAAAAGCCCTGAGTAGCTGCCGAGATCGGTTGTCTCATCCAGCGCGACGGTAACGTCGAAACCGGATTGGTGTCCTTTATAGGTGGTTCTTCTCTTCTCGTAGGAAAGCAGCTCGGAACCGGACAATCGCTTTCCAAGAGAGAGCAAGCACTCTCGCACATCAGGCTCGATCTTGTGTTCGCTCTCTTTGCGCTCTCTCTCTGAGTTTAGCTCCACCCATTTCTTCAGCGTCAAATAGGAAGTGGTATCGGTTTGCGTCTCTTCATCACGAATCCGAATCAACTCATCGCGTGACTCCGCCGGGATGAACGTGTCCTTTAAGGTCGTCGTCCCTTTACAGCTAAGCTTGAGTTGACGAAGCCGTTTCGGCAGTTCGTAGAACTCGTCCCTTGACAGTCTGTACTTGCGCTCTACCTCAAAGCTGGCAGCAGAACCACCGGAAGTGCTACGACGACTCTTGAGAAGTCGAATAAACCGTCTGACGAAGTACACCAAGATATCCATTTTTCTCTCCCGTCTGCTGCGCTGCATCGCATTATAGTCGGAAAGAACAACCACTCTTGGATATATAAATGAGATGGAATGATTTTGTATCAATGCGATATACGATAGTAGAGAAGGCGGGCAAAGTTTTGAAAAAAGAAGCCAGGCTGATGACACCATGGGTGCCACCAGCCGGCTTGCGCCTAAAACTTTACGATTTGCCTTTCCCCCTGCTCAGCGATGGGCTGGAAGGGAGATTAGCTGTGGGTCTGTACCCATTCGTCGATCAAGTACAACTTGTCGTCATCGACACAGTAAAGCAATGGAATCACTGTCAGTCCTGGGAAGAGAGCGGTCAGACGCTTCGATTCCGACATCGCGAACTCAACCGGATCGTTGATCACTCCGGCGGCAGCGGCTTCGTCGAAGAACCTCTGAGCGGCGTCCGCGTGCCAGCCACAGCATGAGGAGAGCGTTGACAGAACTACATCTCGCTTGGCGTTGGGGTTGGACATCAGGCACTTGTTGTGCGTGACCAGCGCCATGTGCTTGATTCCGGACGCCACTGCCAG
>CAYTDR010000478.1:0-6416 GCA_964436185.1 uncultured Candidatus Obscuribacterales bacterium
CGTGAAAAAACGTAATCATCAGGGGTTTGGATTAGTTTAAGCCAATAAATTGCGCGCAATATCACTAGTTCTGTCTTCGAGCATGGGCTCCAGGAGCCAATCCAGCGAGCGGCAGCACCATGTGCCACCGCTCCGGACCTAGCTATCTACTCGCTAGTTATTGCTGTTCATCCTCCATTTACTCAACCGTTCCACTGTCCGACCTGCTCTTGAGGTATCTGCTCCTTGTTCAACAGGTCATGAAAAACCTGGAATGCATGCCACTCAAGCAGATCTTTCTCAATCGCCTGCCTAACCAGTTTTTTCTCACCTCTGCTGAAGAATCCATCAGCCAGGATCAAATCTCTGATTCTTACCGCATCGCGGTTGTTTAGCTGTCTTTTGTTGTTTAACATGCGACGCATTGTGCGCTCGATCTTCTTCGACATTACAAATACTCCTGTGTATGCTGCAGCTGAAACAACGCAGACGGGCTGTTACAACGCAGATTGTGGTGAAGACTTTTCAATAAACTCGGAAACCAGGATGCTTCAGCTCACTCACACGAATACCGATGAGTGCGACTACCGTTGCTCACAATCAGATAGCTTCCAGATGGTAAACGGGCGATCCCAGCGCCATCAAAGGCGGTGCGCACGTTTACGTTCTCGCATACCTATCTCTCATAGACTTCGCGCCTCAAAACGCGACAATGAAAACAGAGTCATAGGTTGGAAATATCTTGTGTACAAACAGTTGTGAATCATTCTGGCTGCGCGAGATTTCACTCGCTGCAACTGATTGCGAGGTCAAACCAGCATAGACCGATTGAGGAGCCAGAGCGGGCACGGTTGATTGCTAGTTGCCGCCTGCTGCCTTTCATGGAGACCCAGAATCTTTTCCTGAAAAGGTAGATATTGTGTTGAAACTACTAGTGGTGTCGGACCAACAAGACTTGTAATCTGTGGTTTAACTTCTGCCAGGTAGACCAACGAACTTGTCGGAATCACACAACAGATTTGGTGCGATTGACCAATGTGGTAAGCGGCGTCCGGATAGAACAGACCGATATAACCGGAGAACATCAGCGCCAAGAGCGCGAAGGAGGTTATCAGCGATAATGCAAGTTTCTTCATTTTCATGCCCAACCTCCTTTTGTTACAGCGTATCAGAACGTATGCCACCGGACTAAGTGACTCTTTCCCAAGCCAGCACGGGTTCATTGCCGGAAACACCGTATTTGGTATTCACGCTATCTTAACTATCGGGTACGAATAACAGGACGAAAACAGCGGAATTCGTTTACCAGCTTGTGTTTAGGTTCAAACCAGGTCAAATCGGATTTGCAGCAGAGTTTTCTTTTCTCTAGCTGAATCCCGGGGACGTGATTTTGAAGATCTGCATTTGGCGATTATATCGCTTCCATGATGACACTCTGCCCGGTGCCCAAACCAGTTCTTAGTTAGCCTCTATAGTGCAGTTCGGCAGGAGCTCTTTGAGCCTGGAGACCTTCTCTTCCTTGACGAAATCTGACGTCAATTGGAGAACCTTGAGACTTTTTAGTTTGCCCAATTGCTCAATGTCTTTATCAACCAGCTCGATATCCGATAAGCCAAGCTCTTCGAGTTCAGTCAATGCCGCAAGTTTAACCAAGCCATCTGCAGAAACACTGGTTCCGTTTAAACTCAGCTTCTTCAAATGCGGAATCTTGGCGATCAAGTCGAGCGTGTCGTTTGATATCTGGGTGTTGTCCAGCTCAAGTCGGGTGAGGGATTCATAGCCTGCCAACGCTTTCAATCCTTCAACGTTGAACTCGGTTGAGTTACTCAAAGACAGACGCTCCAGATTCGGAATCTTCGCCACGTTATTCAAGAACTCGTCCTTTAGCGGCATCCGCTGAAGAGAAAGCTCATTGAGAGATTCCTTGCCGCTAAATGCGCACAATCCGGATCCGTCGATTTGAGTTCCATTCACTGACAGTAGGCGCACCTTCGGCATCATAGCCAGATCGCTCAGACATTTGTCAGTGACTTTGGTTCCATCTAAATAGATGCATGTAAGATTCGGCATCTCTTTGAGGTTGCTAACTCCGACATCGGTAATCGGTGTGAATGCCAATCCCAAGCAGGTAAGCCAGTTCATACTCGCCAGCTTTGCAAGCGAGCCGTCGTCGATTTTAGTAAAATTGATCGCTAACTCTTTGAGGCTTTTCAATTTCCGCAACGAATCCACGCCTGCATCCGTTAGCTTTGTATTGCTCAGATTCAACTTGACCAGTTTTTCACACTGTGCCAACTGCTTGATTCCAGCGTCAGTGACTGGCGTTCTATTCAGATTGATCACCTCTCGGTCTTTCAACTCCGAGAGTTTTTCAATTATATATTCATCTGAGGCGTCAGCGATCCGGGCTCCTTCCGGGCTCTGGCCGATGGCTGCCTGAGAGACAACGATGCTCGCCAGCGCAGAAAACAACAGGCGAACAGCATGCCTTCTACAGATTGGAGATCGTCTATCCATGCACTCAGTCACCTGAGTGAACTCGTATCCACAATCCAGGGAAATGTGTTCTCAGTTGTTCAACTGTTGCGTACTTCTTGTCGAGATCCTCTGGCAGTGCTGTTTGTGTGCACGATACATCCGGAGGAAGCTTCTTTTTGGTAACCAGTTCGAAAACACCATTGGGGTCATAGGTGGAACACCAGTGCTCTAGCGGATCAGCACCAGGATCATGAATGGAAAGATACTCGGGATCACGAATCACGGACTGGAAAACTTCCTCACCCTGCAGAACCAACCAACGACGGAAATCATGAAAGCGTTCCGCCGAATCTCCGCAACCGATAAGCTTTGCGACGCCCAACACATCGATCCCGCCGGCCTCATCTACCAGAGCTCGATAGTTTGCGGAGAACTGAACTACTTCGTCGTCCGACCTGATAGAGAGCTCTTTGTCCAGCTCGTGCTCTGTTTCCTGAATGCTTGCGGACCGGGATCGGACCTGGAAGATCAGCCGCCAGAAGCTAGCTCGATCAACCAATTTCTCATCAACAACTTCAACGTAACCTTCTTTCCTTTTTCTTTCGACCATCCGGTCGAATGATTTCTTTGCATATTGCGCTGAATCGAACCTTTTCGTCGCCGTTCGTCCCCGCATTCCGGCATCGCCATAATGGACTGTGTGTGCGTTTCCATGCAGTTCGATATGCCAGTAACTATTCAAGTCCGCCTCTGATCGCTGCAGTTTTACAAATGCGTCGAAGCAAAACGAATTTGCATGACATGACCGATGTTTTTGATTGAAAGAAGTTAACTCGTCCTGGCTGGGTAGCTGCGCCTTAAACGCTTCGCACCAGGCGGCAATCGCCGCATACCCCAGGCTGGACTCGTCAACGGGAGAGTTAATGCACCTGACGCCGACTGTCTCCGGATGAAGCTGCGCTCCTTCAAACGCCCCAGCGATTTCTCTGATCACCGTGGCCAATCCAGGTTCGATGTATCGATATCCCTTATGCAGCTTGCTTGAATTCGCGGGTTTATCCAGAAAGTCTCCATCGCGATAAGGTCCGCCTTCAACGAACGAACCGTACAGATGCACTTTGAGACAGACTGGCTGACCGTTTTTATCCGTGATTTCGACAGTCGACTCAAACTCTTTCGACTCAATCGCAAGGGCAGCCAAATGTGTGATTGATGATTTGGAGTTTGTGTCGCTCATTTCAATCCTCTAAGGTGATACCATCTCCGAATTTCTTGCAAGAAGGTGGCGTTTGCTAGACTCTTCGCGAGAAATCGTGCATATGTGTGCCAGTAGTATCGCATTTTTTAAACTCCATTTTGTGAAACTTATGTGAGCATTCTTGCCTTTTGAACCTGGGAAGCAGGCTAGCGGTAAGCTGGTTGTCGTCACGTCCTGGTGTTTCGACCATGCCGGCAAAATGCGGCGCTCCCGCCGCGACGCTGGTTTATGGCGTTTTCTAAACGGGTCGATATTTAGAAATACTGCGTCGTTGACCGGTTTAAACTGCTCGTGTCTGCGTCAATCATTGCGGCAGGATGCTAGTGCTTCGGCATGAACCGATGTCATGTGTTCGATAAGTGAAAGCAGACTAAGACTGGTTAGTGTGCTCCAAGATCTTCGGCTCTGGCGGCTGCCAGGGCGTATACGGACTTTGCGCCGCTTGCCAGGAGGACGCGTCCGCAGGCTGCCAACGTGGCGCCGGTGGTGTAAACGTCGTCAGCTAATAACACTGTTTTATTACGCAATTCGATTGACTGACAGGAAAACGCGTTATCCATGTTCAGCATTCGTTCCTGCCTGGTCAAACCGAACTGAGGTGATGTTCGGCGGACGCGTCCCAGCGCACTGGTATTATATGCGATGCCGGTTCTATCGCTAAGCAGCCGGACAAGCAACTCCGCTTGATTAAAACCACGATTTCTTTTCCTTTCGCGATGCAAGGGGACCGGCACGAAAACTGGATTTTGCTCTAGCAGTGACGGACTCGCTTTGTACAGCAACCCTAGTGCTTTAAACATGACATAAGCAAGATCGGCAGCAGCGAGCCGATCGCCATCATACTTGCATCTTCGAATCAGTTTTTGTACAGGTCCGATATATCTTGCTCCCGTATAGACCAGCATGGTTCTTTGTGATTCCGTTTTAGAAGCTGTTTCGCAGGGTGCCTCTTTGCTGAGAACAACTTGCCAGCAAGCGGCTTTGGAGTTCTGCAAAGGTTGAGAGCAGTCTGCGCATAACGTGCGCAGAAGCTCATCCGATGAATCCTCACCAGGCGGCTGAATCGATTGTTTTCGAATTCGGCATTCGACTTCCCGACCACAGAAGCGACAACGTTCCTCGCAGAGGAACGCAAGATAATCAAACATCATGACCTGAGAGAGAATTTTGCCAAACATTCCGTCGACCCCGTGCTAATAAAGACGGGGTTTGGCGGCAAAGAGTTCAATCCCAATTGATTAAATGGGCACGGAATAGTAGAGGAGCCTGAGTCCTCGATGTTTAACTTTCAGGAAAGTCCGGCACATACTGACTGAGATCTCAGTTTGAAAGGTTTTTGTCATATTGACAGTTCTCGCAAAGAGAATAGCTGTTTGCATGATCTGGCTTATGCTCTCCAGCCAGGCCGCCGACGCTGCAGTGCGATGGAAACCCCTCTGCCAGGAGGCCTACCGGCAGTTCCGCAGCGGCTATCCCATGGATGCCTGGGAGAAGTACAACGAAGCACTTGGCACCTTGGGCAGCGACGCGCCTGGCTCTGAGTTGGCGCTAAACATCAGGCTCAATATGGTGACGATGGAACTTGCTGCCGGCCAGCTCGATAGAGCGCGAAACGCGCTCAAAGACATGGAACCCAGGGTCTGCCGAAGCAATTTTCGCAACACCCTCTTAGCAATGCGCTACTGGCGCCGGGTCTGCGATCTGGCAGATAATTCAAGAAAGTTCGGGGACGCGGTATCTGCACAGGAGCAAGTGCTGCGAATTGCCAGACTCAACTTCGAATCTAAAAGTCCGTTCTGTCTGGAGGAAGAGCGAAAGCTGATGCTCTGGTACGAACGCAACGGCGAGATCGAGAAATCAGCGAGATTGGCTTCCCGCCTTAAGAAACAGATAAATAAGCTAGAAGCGAGCGCGAGAGATAGATTCCAGATTTCGCTGAATGAGTTTTTATCACAAGCGCTGATAGATCAGATGACCTTGCGCGATCAAGGAAATATCGGCAAAGCAAAGCAAGTCCTCGATTTGTGCAAAGACGACTTCTTGAAGCCGATTCAGTATCTAACTTGGTTGCATGAGCTGACGGGGCGAGCGGAACATTTCAAGTCACCACTTACATCCGGTCTGCAAGATGAGAAGCTCAAGTTGGCAAAGTCATTGATGCCCGATCTTCGAGCGGCAGAAATCTATTCTGACAGTCTCAGATATTTCGTTGATGTCCGAGGAAGGAACAAGACATTCGACGCCCAACACACGCAGTTGTTGCGAGACCGCATAGCAGTCGAGAAAATGCTTTTGCGGTCGAAAACCGAAAATGAAAGTGGCGGCTATATCCAACTCCTATGTTTGCTTGGCATGGATCTTGCATCGCAAGGTAAGTTAGCCGAGGCGGAGAAGATCGCTGACCGGATTGCACCATCTCCAAATCACTTTTCCACAAACGGGATATTCGACGGAATTTACCAGCTCAGGATTCATATGCTGGCAGAACGTTACCTCGCAGCTGGAGACAAAGCCGGGATAGAGAGACAGTTTCGCATGCTGACTGATCTCTATAAGCGCATGAAACTTATAAAAGATAAGGAACACATGCTGAAACTCTGGCATGGCGTGGAGCTCGACTATTACAAGCGGTTCGATGCCAGAAGCCTCTCGAGGAAAGTATCGTGAAAGCGATTCGTGTTTCCAGGCCCAAAGCCAACAT
>CAYTDR010000479.1:0-6405 GCA_964436185.1 uncultured Candidatus Obscuribacterales bacterium
AGTTAATTGGTTGTCGATTACCTGCGCAAAACTACGGGGCCAGAATGTCGCCAAGATCGTCATGGCATGCCCATTCTGGAGTCCCCACATGGGTCGGAAAGTCGCACCAGTAGAACCCAAAGTTATTACTCCAATGTAATGAGACTAGCACACACGTCACGAGAATAACCTCGCACCTGGTGGCGATATCAGTCGTGATTCGCCCCGCTGAAACGCCCATGATACAAGCATCTCCGCACATCGCGAATCTCCCGGAAGTGAGTCATCGACTGAGTTTTCCGCGTTCGGTGTGTAGTAACGTAACAACATTCCTTTAGAAGTTTGGAACCTGAAAAGCCGCTGTAGGCGGACGTTATCAAGTAGTTAATTTCTGGCTCACGGACGGATTTTGCCAAAATTGCCAAGACTTACGGTATTCCGCATATTCAGGAGAAAGGAATGTATATATAATTCTGATCGCTCACAACTTGAATAGACGGTGTCAAACCATGGGTGAAGGTGACGGCGCAATTTTCGGGCTATTCATAATCTTCGCAGTCCTGCTTCTCTTAGGGATTGCACAGAATGCAGGAATGCTTCCCTACATTTAAAAAATCAAGTCCGATGTTGCAACAAATCAAAAAATTGCTCTTCTCTAGAAAACCAGGGATGGTACAGGTTTCGCTAATCGCGGCGCTCTGCTTGCTGCTATCCATTAACGCGCTTAGCGGTTGCTCAATGGCGCACGGAAGAAGTCCGGACCTGACCAAGAATGTCTATCTCGAGCTAGTTGACTGGCACGTCGTAGGCTTATGGGTTATTAACACTCCTTGTTGCTGGCTGCGTGTAGCCAACTACAATGATGTGCCGATCAAGAACATCACGATTCGCTACAAAACGTATGGCTACGAAGGTCAGTTGTTAACGACCGGTCGCTATACCCTGGAGTATGAAGTTCCGGCTGGCGGCGTGAAGAACTTCATCGAGCAGTACGTCGGAATGGTAGACATAGAAAGCGACATGCTCAGCGTCGAGATAGATTCAGTCGAGGCGCAGTAGTCAGCCTGGAACTCGAACAGATCGCTTCGGTCCTTAGCTCTCGTTCGCTGGATAAAGAAACTTCATCAAGTAATAACACATCTCTCTGACCTGGAAGCTTCATGGTAAGCGGCGAAATAGGTTCGGGCGAGCAAGCGTTGCAGATTCTTCTGCCACTCTTGACGATACCAGATTACCGTTCAATCCATTTAGACTGAACCGGATATGGTGCTGCAATACCGTTGCCGCCGTTACTGTTGGTCGGATTGGTAGGCGGATTTAACCACCAGATAGCCGACAATAACGTAGACCACGAGAAGAATCACGAAGATGGTTAGTGGCCACTTCTCGTAAATCCTGGCGAACGGACGAACGACAAAGTCGATTAAGAAGATACCCAGTGCTGTGCCTGGCATAGCGACTTCCTCATTACAACCAACGTTGTTGTAATTCTATGCCAGATACAAGCAAATTGAACGTTTATTAGTAAGGGATTAGGATCTCTTGTAAACCTCGGACTGCTGAAGCAAACGACGAACGCTCGCAAGAGGCTGTCCTCGACGGCGATCCACGGGGTTTTGAGTTGAGTTCGGTGGATGTTGAATGCAACTACGGTGGAGTTCGTACACGACCCAGACACAGACACATCGGTTGTCGATGCAAACCCGACGCATATCAAGCAGAACCAAAGCCACTACGAGTAGAGGCTTGAGCAAGACTCATCACTCACATACAACAAAACAGCGTGTATGGCTGGTGAGCATCAAGCCACTGCAACTGTTTCAACAAACGATCTGAACATGAATCGTTCTACCGAAAACACGTCCAGAGAATACCCCTGCTGAGTCTTCTTGCTTGATACGACCGAGCGCCGGTGATTCATTCACTCCAAGAGCAGACAATGCGCTTGCAGCCTCTCGACCGCTGGGGAGCGACCGTCACACCGGACGGCAACCAAGGGGTCACCGAATTTAACTCTGTATCAGTAGTTCTTGAATTGGTTGAAAGGGCTATTCCACTTCTTAGCGAAGAATGGCGCAACCAACTGCGGGTTGGCAACCGAGAGTACACCCAGCGCGAGAAATAGACAAAGCCCCAAAGACAGAATCCAGATCATGGCTCGAAAAAATCCTCTGCGATTTGACACTAACAAATAGAAACTAGGATTGATTGACTGTGTAAATGATCGACTCTTCCCGTTTAAGGAGTGGTTAAGAGATGAGTGATGTCGAATATTTTACACAAAGTTTGATTTATAAACAATTCAGTGGTTTTCAGGAGGCAAAATATAATCTTTGGTGCGCCGCTGTCAAGCAGGCACCACTGGACTTTCTAGCATGGTGGCGATCGGCCGGTGCGTTTGAGATTGATTGAACATCTCTAATTCAGAAGTGATTTAGCCAAGACTGCGTTCAGTTTTCTCCAAACCTGTCGGATTGATCGAAAAGGGCAACACAAATGTGCTGCCCTGATGATTTTGCTTTTGTCGCCCGTTAGTTATGGTGTAGATCTACGTCGATGTGAAGGACGTTTTCCGGGAGGCTGGAAACGACCGTTACGACATCTGCTTCTTCTTTGGTACCGACTTTGTTGGTCGGTGACTTAGTTTTCTTCTTCTTAGGCACTTCCTGCTTCGCCACTACCTTATTCCTTGTAGTCAGCGGCACATCAGGTTCCTTCCTGTTATCAGGAAAACTGACCAGCACTCTCTGCGGTATCAGATCTTTAGAACCGGATGAAGTAGACGCGATCAATGTCGGCGCCGCATCGGAATGATTCAAGTAAGCTTTGGCATCGAGAGGCGTGCGAGAAAGCACCAGGCTCACCTTTTCCAGTCCCGGATTCTCGTCGAATGTCAGACATCCTTCATTGGGCAGAATGTATTCCTTGCCTCTAACAACGTGGTTATCTTCGTTGTTCGAACGATCGGGGAAGAGGACGGATTGTTCGCCTCGACTGCCGCTCTTCAAAATGATGTAAGCGAAACCATTGATGTTCGACTTGACGTGAAACTTGATCCTGTCACCAGTTTTGAAGTTGAATTTGTTGGTGACCTTCATGGTTTTGCCATCGCGATTGAGGTTTATCCAATATTGCAAACCTGTATTCAACGACTTTTCCGGTTTGTCGAGCTGTTCAAGGAACAGTCCTTTAGCTCCGGATTGTGGAGCACCGATTTCTTCTTGCGCGCCGGAAGGTGTTACTAAACCAACTAACGCTACCAACGCAACAATTGAGCTGATCGCTTTGATTCTCATTCCAGCCATTTGTCTCACTCTCCTGATCCTTATACCTAAGATTGTTTGATTATTCGTTGTGCTTGATTGACTGCTTTCCTATGAATACGCTTTTGCCACCATCCGACTTTGTACCAGCGATTTGGTTGTATGCTTCGGCATCATCGGACTTTTCTGAAATCAGCCCCTCTGGAAGCTCTGCACGCTCTACCTCTATCGATTGAACCGGACTATTGTCAAGCAACATCTGGGATCGAGCATACACGGAATTGACAAGTTTAGGATCACCCAGCAGATTAAGCCTTACGTCAGAGGCGATGAAAACCAAGGTCTCCACGCCCGGCGGGGGCTGAATCTTCAATCCAACGTGTTGCGTCGCTTTCTCATCATTTAGTTTCTCTTGTACGTCTGCAGGAATCGTAAATGTCGAGCCCTTCTTCAGTATCTTGTTGTCGACTTCCGACATTGGATAAATTAGGGAGGCAGAATCTTCTTTGCCTGAAGTTCCGTGATAGAGCACGTAGACGAACCCCGGCCGGTTGATCGTGAATCGAAAATAGATGAAATCGTCATTCTTAAACTGTTTGTTGGGATCCTGCGCTTCCCAGGAAATCTGTTTGCCCACTGCTTGATAGATGCCCAGCTCGACACGATTGCTTGCGACAACTTTTTTCGGTTGAATCGACAGTACGTCTGGCCCAGCGGCGGGCTCAGCGATGGCGACGATGCTCTTCTCCACATCCACAACGTTCATTTGAGATAGAAAGGGTCCCGTGGGCGAAATGGCATACAGAGTTGCGCCAGTCGCCAAAACCAGAGCGACGAGAACCGGAATTACCTTCGTTGGAAACTTCGCCTGGGGAACTATCCTTCCACGCGGACGAGTGGGCGGCGCTGGAATATCCATGTCTTTAAGCAGCTTTTGCCCGCAAGAGCGGCAGAAACGCGCCGAGTCGAGACTGGTTCGACCGCAGCGGGGACAGTCGAGGCGGGCAACCTCTCTGCATCCGGCAGGTGCCGGCTTGCTGCGTCGTTCCGTGGATGATATCGGCATATCAATCATGGTAAGCCTGTTGACGAGCTCTTTCTCGCCTCCGCCTTTCAAGCAGTCGATAATCGAGTCCACCCAGAGCATCGATTGTGCGGAACCTTCAGGCTGATCGGCGAGTTCATCGGCCGACAACGGGCCGCAGTGCATGCCTATCACTTGCCGGTCTTTGAAAATCGGGCTACCAGTAGCACCTGGCACCAGTCGAATGTTGTGAATCATGTGCCAAGGATCACTCTCTCTCAGCAATCCAAGGAGACTTCCTTGTCGAGACAAAATGGTACCGGTCTCGAAGTCGCGGCTGAGACTCGTGATCCGGTCCCAGGGAACAAGCTCTGAGTTGACGGCCATCTCCAACGGAATGAGTTCCGAACCGCCGTCACCAACCGTGGTTGGCACCGGAGTTGGTGTATGAACCATCACCTGATTGGTTTGCAATAGGTGGTACAGGGAGCTGTAGACGGCATAGTCATCGATGCTTGCCAGTTGCCACAGTTGTCCGACCGGAATTCCACCATCGAGAAGCGGCCAGATCATCTTAGTGTAATCCTTCACTTCAGCAGGAAGGACACCATAGTTCGGCTCTTCGGCAGTTCTCAAAATCAGTGTGCTGGTATCACCCACCATCGGAACAAATCGCTTCAATTCATCGAAACGGCGATGCGACTCGATAAGCACCATGTCAGCAGGGCGAGAGATTGCCTTCGCCACCTGCCAGTTCGGTTTGGACGCCGCCCAGAAGTGAAAGTTACCTCGCAAGTTTTTGTTTACGATCTGATAGATCGCCATCTCGTTGACGAGGTTCTGGTAGGTGGCATACATGACTCGCCCGTGCTGGCAGAAGAGCCGCGCAGTGGCAACATTTCTGTCATCGCAGATGGTGATAATGCCTTCTTTGCGTGAGTTCGTGATCGTCTGGATGACTAAGTACAAGTCGATCTCGCCGAGGTTCCCTCCCAAACCTTGTTCTCGTGGAGGCAACGGCAAGGAAAGTTGCCTGTTGACCCTGATTACCATTTCCTCGGTAACTTGAGGAAGACCCTCAGTGAGTTTGAGAACGACGGCGTTGTGCGTTTGCACTGCCAGGGACGGAACAGTCTCAGTCAGAGAGACGTTCGTCATCTTCATCGACTTTTTGAGGTCGAACTTCGGATGAAGCATGATCGATTCCACAGCCCATTCACGCCGGCTGTTTGGAAACGTCACCTTCAACGCGTTGAGGAAATTGCGATAAGGCGTGACGAGATGGGCACATGTTGCCACCATCTGTTTGTCGATCACCCAGACATTGCCAAGAATTGCCGGAGAATCGACGGTTCGGTCCTGAATCAGACCAACAGACGCTCCTAAGCTTTTCAAATCACTGGGTTGGGCAGACATAATTCAAACGACAACTGATGGTAAAAGTATAGAAGGTCTACTGGGGCGAATGTAACATACATCCGACAACTAAAGCATTTACAGACCTCTCCAAATTATTAGAGAGAAGAACTTATCTGAAGTACACGCGAGTATGAAAACAGTATAAGATCCCGGCTGAGGATGGAAGAGCACCGACCGTTTTCATTCCCTTCGGAAGCAAGGAGGAGTGCATGCTTGTCGCTGGCGTAGATTTCAGTGGGGCGAAAACAATCCCGAACGACACCTGGCTCGTAGTTGGCGAGCTCGGCTCTCTGGGGCTGAACATTTTGTCAGTGAAAAACACAGGCTCTCATGGGCTGGCGGCGGAACTTGACTCAATCGCAGATTTGCGGGCGTGCGGCATGGACTTTCCGTTCTCCTTCCCGATCGAGTTTTTGAGGTTTCTGGCGCGCAAGCTCGGGGTGGACGAGTTCGAGGAATGGCAGCAGGTCGCCGAGAAGCTTGTTTTCATGGGCTACGACACGTTCAAGGCATTGGTGGACGAGTATGAGATAGAGCCGAAGCGGTTCACAGACAAGCTCGCTACCAGGCAAGCCAAGAGCCCGTTGCACCAGGTTAATCCGTCGATGGTTCCTATGACGTTTTACGGGATGCGTCTTCTGGCAACGTTGAATCCCAAGAAGTATTTCGTACTGCCTTTTCAAGACGAACGCGGCGACGGTTGCGCGATGATTGAGGTTT
>CAYTDR010000480.1:0-6381 GCA_964436185.1 uncultured Candidatus Obscuribacterales bacterium
ACACCACGGTGCGTTCTATATATCGGACGGCGAAGGCGGCGATACAACTCTTTCACTCCTGGGCAGCTATGCCTACCGTGAGCGCAAGCACCTTTCCAATAAATTCAAGCTGCGCGAAGGTCTGGTTGGACAATGCGCACTCGAGAAGAAGCGTATTCTTCTCACCAACGTGCCTGACAATTACATCAAGATCAGCTCGGGACTCGGCGAAGGAACCCCACAAAATATAGTAGTGCTACCGGTGCTCTTCGAAACCGAAGTCAAGGCAGTTGTAGAGCTCGCTTCTTTCGGTTCCTTCAGCGAAACTCACCTGGCTCTCCTCGATCAGCTGACTGAAAGTATTGGTATCGTGCTCAATACCATCGAAGCGAACATGCGAACGGAGAATCTTCTCAAACAGTCACAACTGTTGACGGAAGAACTGCAAAGCCAACAACAAGAGCTGACAGAAACCAACAAGCGTCTGGAGCTGCAAGCAAAGACTCTGCAGGAGTCCGAGCGCATGCTGCAACAACAGCAAGAAGAGCTGCAACAAACTAACGAAGAATTGGAAGAGAAAGCCAGCTTGCTGGCGTTGCAAAACGAGGAAGTGGAACGGAAAAATAGAGAGATCGATCAGGCTCGACTGACTCTGGAAGAGAAAGCCGAGCAGCTCGAACTTACTTCCAAGTACAAGTCCGAGTTCCTTGCCAACATGTCACATGAGCTGCGTACTCCTCTCAACAGCATGTTGATTCTCTCCAGCTTGCTTGCCGACAACCCCGATACCAACTTGTCAGATAAGCAGATTGAGTTTGCCACCACTATCCATGCCGCTGGCTCTGACCTGCTGTCATTGATCAACGACATCCTGGATCTATCCAAGATTGAGTCAGGCACAGTCAGCGTAGAAGTGACAGAAGTGCCGTTCTCAGAATTGAGCGAGGACTTGGAGCGAAGCTTCCGGCAGATCGCGGAGAACAAAAAACTGGGCTTCGATATCGCCATCGATCCGATGTTGGCAGCATCCATTCATACGGATTCGAAACGCCTCAGACAGGTTTTGAACAATCTGCTTTCCAACGCCTTCAAGTTTACAGAAGATGGCAATGTGTCACTGCGCATCTTCCGCGCCGAGCGCGGTTGGTCCTCCGACAGAAGGGTTCTGAACCAGGCGGACGCCGTGGTGGCATTCGCAGTCACCGACACCGGCATCGGTATCGCATCCGACAAGCAGAAAGTTATATTCGAAGCTTTCCAACAGGCCGATGGAACCACGAGCCGCAAATATGGTGGCACCGGTCTTGGTCTGGCAATCAGCCGAGAAATCACACTTCTGCTCGGCGGAGAGCTGAGGGTGACGAGCAGCCCCAGCCAGGGCAGCACCTTCACTCTCTATTTGCCGCTCTCGTACAAACGGCATCAGAAAGAGGATCTCGCACTTGCCGAGACAATCTCCATAGCCAGGACAGTAGATATAGATCCAGACCGAGAAGCGCACCTGCTTTCTCAGCGGCAAGTCGCCGACGACCGATCGAATCTCACGCCCGATGACCGGATAATGCTGATCATCGAAGATGATATCTACTTTGCCGAACTCCTACGCGACCTCGCCAGAGAACATGAGTTCAAGACACTGGTGGCGGTGCGTGGAGAAGTGGGTTTGGCATTGGCTCGCAAATACAGGCCGGATGCAATCACCCTCGACCTACACCTGCCCGACATTGACGGCTGGATAATTCTCGATCGGTTGAAACACGATCCCAACACCCGTCACATCCCGGTCGAGCTAATCAGCGTCGAGCACGAACGCTGGAAAGGTCTCAAGCTGGGAGCGATCGGCTATCTCGAAAAACCGGTCAACAAAGACACCTTAGTGGAAGCTCTCAGGGACATGCGCAAGTTTGTCGATCGTCCAGCCAAGAATCTCCTGGTCGTAGAGGACGATGAGCACGAAAGACACAGCATTGTAGAGTTGATCGGCAACAATGATGTCGAGACAATAGCAGTCGGCAGCGCGGAAGAAGCACTCGAGTGCCTGAGACAAACACAGTTCGACTGTATGGTTCTCGACCTCAAGTTGCCTGATATGAGCGGCTTCGATCTGATCAAGAAGATCCATTCGGAGCTGGGACTGGTGCGTCTGCCTATCATCGTTTATACAGGCAAAGACCTGTCGCGCGATGAAGAGATTGAGTTGCAGAAGATTGCCGAGGCTGTAATCGTCAAAGGAGTAAAATCGCCCGAGCGCTTGCTCGACGAGACCGCACTCTTCCTGCATAGACTGGAAGCCAGCCTTCCGGAATCGAAACGAAAGATGCTGAGTTCGGTGAAACCGTTCGATGAAATTCTTGCAACTCGCAAGGTCCTGATCGTCGACGATGATGTCCGCAACGTGTTTGCTCTCACAGGAGTTCTCGAACAATACGCTATGGATGTCAGCTTTGCGGAGAATGGCAAGGATGCCATCAAATACATCAAGGAGCATCCGGATTTGGACATCGTCCTTATGGATGTGATGATGCCGGAGATGGACGGGTACGAAACCACCAGACGCATCAGAGCCCTGGAAGGGTTTGAGGCCATTCCCATTATCGCCCTCACTGCCAAAGCGATGAAGGGAGACAGAGAGAAGTGCCTGGAGGCTGGGGCGTCCGATTACATCGCCAAACCAGTCGATACGGCGCAGCTCCTCTCCTTGCTGCGCGTCTGGCTTTATCGCTGACATGGAGCGTAGAATAGTTCCATATACGGTGCTTATACCGCCCCAAACCAGCTAGAGACGAGTCATGGACGAGTTGCGCTGTACAAGAAAGAATCTCGAGTTGGAGGCGCTAGAAATAAAGCTCCTCCTTGAGGCAGTCTTTGAATGGTACGGCTTCGACTTCAGGGACTATGCCTATGCCTCGTTGCGTAGGCGAGTCTGGCAGGCAGTCACCGACGAAGGATTGAAGACGATCTCCTCGCTGCAGGAGCGGCTCCTCCATGAGCCCGCGTGCCTGGACCGATTTCTGCAATGCATGACCGTCACTGTAACTTCCATGTTTCGGGATCCTCATTTCTACCTGGCTTTGCGAGAAAAGATAATTCCGATATTGAGAACCTATCCGTTTTTCCGCATCTGGCACGTGGGCTGCTCGACCGGTGAGGAAGTGTACTCAATGGCTATCCTGCTTTCTGAGGAGGGACTCTACGAAAAGAGCCGCATCTATGCCACCGATATCAATGAAAGCGTTCTACGCAGGGCTCGCAAAGGACAGTACTCCCTCAGATCCATGCAGCGATATACGCATAACTATCTGTGCTCCGGCGGCAAAGGCGCTTTCTCCGACTACTACATAGCAAAACACAACAGCGCCGTTTTTAGTCGTTCGCTGAAAAAGAACATCGTCTTTGCCCATCACAACCTGGTCACCGACGGTTCCTTCAACGAATTCCAGCTAATTTGCTGCCGCAATGTACTTATCTACTTCAATCACACACTTCAGCGCAAGGTCTTTCGCTTGCTTACTGAGAGCTTGGACTTGCGTGGCTTCCTCGCTTTGGGAAATAAAGAATCGATCAGATTCAGCCAACAGGAGGATTTATTTCAGGAATTTGATTGTGTACAAAAAATATATAGGCGGCTTGCATGAAACGTGAGAGAAAGTCGCTGGAAGACAGCAAAAATTAATTCACCTCTGGGTAAAAAACCTACAAATACTTCTTTAGAGGTAAAAACTGCGGTACGGAATGAGGGGCAAATGATAAGCGAAGAGCCAAGCCTGGTCGTTATGGGCGCATCCCTCGGTGGCATCACCGCCCTTAATCTTCTTCTTGCTTCCTTACCTGGAGACTTTCACTTACCCATAGTCATAGTCGTTCACAGAGGCGTCGAGTCTGACAGCCATTTGTGCTCTGCCTTGAGCAGCGCGTCGCCACTGCCGCTCGTCGAACCGGACGACAAAGCCGTAATAAAAAGGGGTCACATATACGTCGCACCGCCTGACTATCATTTACTCGTCGATGGCGACGGTAACATTCTTTCGCTCTCCACCGAGGGTCCGGTAAATTTCGCCCGCCCGTCCATTGATGTTCTCTTCGAATCGGCTGCTGTGGCAAAACGGCAAAAGCTGGTCGGCGTGGTCTTGACCGGTTCGAGCGAGGATGGCGCCAAAGGCGCGCTGGCTATCGAAAATAACGGCGGGCTGGTGATTGTGCAAGATCCTCAAGATTCGGAGGCAACCAAAATGCCGACTACTGCTATTCTGGTAACTAGGTCCCCTAGAATCATGCGACTAAGCGAAATAGGCCCCTTTCTTGGCAACATCTCTCTGATAGAGGCGGGGTGAAGAAAGAAGTGGCGGATGAGAATGAAAGAGTAATGTCAGAAGCAAAAGACAGGGTGAATATTCTGCTGGTTGATGACCAGCCGGAAAACCTTATTGCGCTGGAAGCCATTCTCGCTGATCTCAACGAGAATCTCGTCATGGCGAGTTCCGGACAGGACGCGCTCAGACAACTTTTGCAGCAAGACTTCGCCGTCATCCTTCTTGATATTCAGATGCCGATTCTGGATGGGTTCGAAACAGCAAAATTAATCCGAGCCAGGAAACGAACGGCTTCCACACCGATCATATTCTTGACCGCCAAGTACATTGAAGACGCTTATGCAGATCGAGGCTATTCATTGGGCGCTGTCGACTACCTCTTAAAACCGTTCGTTCCGGCGGTTCTGAAATCCAAAACCTCCGTCTTTGTCGACCTATACAGAAAGGCAGAGCAGATTCGCAGGCAGTCGGAACTGCTCCGACTGGCTGAGCAGAAAGAGTATGAAGCAAGATTGGCTGAAACCAAAGAGCGAATGCAACTGGAGATCTTGAAGAAAGAGCTCGAGAAGAAGGAGCTTAAGAATGAACGCAGGCAATTGCGAGAAGCATCCAGACTAAAGAGCGAGTTTCTGGCCAACATGAGCCATGAAATCCGCACGCCGATGAGTGCGGTAATCGGCGTGTCCGAGTTGCTGCTGCATACCTCCCTCACGTTAGAGCAGAAAGAATTCGCCACTGTCATTAGAGACTCTGCTCAGGCGCTCCTCGCCATCATCAACGATATTCTCGACCTTTCCAAAATTGAGGCAGGTAAGCTCGAGCTGGAGAAAGTCGACTTCGAGCTCAGCCCGCTGGTTGAAGGCGTCGCCGACCTGGTGGCAGATGCCGCCAAACAAAAAGGCGTGGGTTTAATTACCTTCATATCGCCCCTCCTGCCCCGAGTTTTTCGAGGAGATTCGGTTCGTCTGCGCCAGACGATTCTCAATCTTATGAGCAACGCAGTCAAATTCACCAACGACGGTGAGATAAGCGTGTGTGTTGAGCTGGTCGATAAAGGTGACAAAGAGAACACACTCATAGTGCGTTTCGAAGTCAAAGACACGGGCATCGGTCTGACCTTTGACGAACGTAAAAACTTATTCCAGCCGTTCAACCAGGCAGACGGATCTACCACCCGTCGATATGGTGGCACCGGACTGGGTCTCTCCATATGCAAGAGACTGGTAGAGCTCATGGGCGGCAAAATTGGCTTGAGCAGCAAGAAAGGACAGGGCTCGACCTTCTTTTTCGAGCTGCCTATGAAGATTGGTGACGAACAATCAATACCTCCTCTCAGCCAGCCGTCTCTAGGAGGTTTAAGAGCGCTGGTCGTAGACGACCAGGATGCCTTCGGACAGATTCTCAAGACGTATCTCGGCGCCTGGGGAATCGACTGTCAAACCACTCGTAGTGCCAGTGAAGCACTCGAGCTGATGCGCCAGCAAGTCGACTATGGCTTTCCATTCGACTTTGCCACCATTGATTTGATCATGCCGGAGATGGATGGTTTTGCACTGGCAGAAAGCATCAAGGCAGATCCTGTTTTGGCACACACAAAACTAATTTTACTCACCGGATTTGATGCCAGAGGACGAGGCGAGGTAGCTGTTTCCTCCGACTTCTCCGCCTACCTGACAAAACCAGTCAAGCAGATGCGCCTGATGGAGTGCATATCTAAGGTGATGTTCCCCAGCACTCGAGAGACAGAACCGGTTAACGAACCAGTGGAGACGACCGTTGCGATGGACATTGCATCATCGCAATCCGATCTGAGCCTGGCTTCTTGTGGCTCCATTCTTGTCGTCGATGACAATCCGGTCAACCAGAAGGTTACTCTCTGGCAACTGGACAGATTGGGACTCTCGGCTAAGTCTGTTGGCTCTGGAAAGGAAGCACTGGAAGAGATTGCCACCGGCGACTACGCGCTTGTCTTCATGGACTGCCATATGCCCGTCATGGATGGTTTTGATACCACGATGCGGATTCGTGATGCTGAGACGTTGACCGGAAAACACATCGTTATTATCGGTCTGACGGCGCAAGCTATGGTTGG
>CAYTDR010000481.1:0-6380 GCA_964436185.1 uncultured Candidatus Obscuribacterales bacterium
TACGCCCACCGTCATTTGGCCGGGGCGGGTTCGCTGGCGGCCAGCCTTCGGGAGGTCGGTTTCCATTACGCCCACCGTCATTTGGCCGGGGCGGGTTCGCTGGCGGCCAGCCTTCGGGAGGTCGGTTTCCATTACGCCCACCGTCATTTGGCCGGGGCGGGTTCGCTGGCGGCCAGCCTTCGGGAGGCCGATTTTGGTTCTGCGGTGGTCGAGGTTCAGTCGGAGTCGCTCGCTGTCGGCGCATTCGCTCGGCGGCTCTTTGCGCTGCAGGCGAGACCGAGTCGAACCCATCTCGTTCCTGTCCGTTACGAGTGTCTCGCAGTCTCATTCTCAACCCATTTTCAGTAGGTTGTATATCCAGTTGCAGACGGTTGGGAAGACCGCGAAGAATTTCGTTCAAGCGATTGATATCGATTCCTCTGTTCCCCATGCCATTTTCCAGGGCGCGGCGAAGGCTTTCGGGAATTCGTCCGGTCTGATCTATCTCTCTAGCCAGCCTTTCGAGCTCCCGTTCCGTCATATCACGCGGCTCAAAATTTCTATCAGGAGGAGGGGGGCGATCTATCGACCCAGGTGCCCTTCGTCCGGACTCCGGCAAATTCCGCAACGGTGGCTCTGGAGAGACGCTTATCGCTCCGCTCTCCGCGGAGGTGCTTGTCGTGGCACTCTCATCAGAGACGGTGGCCGTTCCACGAGAATCTCCAGGCATAGTGTGGGGCAAAATATTATCCGGTAGCGCGGGTAGTGTCGGCGGTACCGTATCTCGCGGAGGTGCAGCTCCCGGTCTTTGTGGAGCTTCACCCGGGGGCGTGGTACCTCGTTCTTGACGCATCCGCTCCGCAGCTTTCCTTGCCTCCGGCGATACCGATTCAACCTGATCTCGGGTTTGACCATTGCGATCTTGCAACCGCAATCTCAAGCCGTTAGGTGTCGGTGTTAGATCGAGACGGTATCTGTTTGGTAAGGTTTGGAGAATTCTGTTCAAGGACTCGAGATCTATACCTCTTCGTCCCGTTCCATTTTCTAATGCACGCTTGAGATCATCAGGTATTCTTCCATTCCTATCAATCCACTTAGCAATATCTTCCAGCTCTTGCTCTGTCATTTCAGGCGCGTCTTCATCGTCTTCGTCGACTTCCCGCTCGGGTGGAATCACATCGGGACGACCTGGTGGTACCGCCGGCGGTATATCAAGTGGAAGTGGCACACTCTCCGGCACTGCCATCGTGCTACCTGAAGAAGCAGAATCAGAGGTGGACGACGTCAGTAGGCTGCGAACAGTTTCACCTATTCGGCGCAACATTTCCTCACTAGGAGCTGAGGTATTATTCAACGACGAAGGTTTGAAGATCTCTTCGTGCAGAGGCAAACTGGCTTCTTGATCATCCGTTGCACTCATTTGGTAAGAATTATCGATCGCATCGTGCATAGTAACTTCGCTCCTTGCAGACATCACATTCAGTGCTAACCGACTTTATATTACGATGCATAACACATGCGTAACAGGTCTCGAAACACATGTCCTACTGCGGGTTAACGCACAATAAAAAAGAATATCAAGCAGTGTAGAAATGAGCGGCACGACGCGAAATACAGATTCGCAACAGATACCATATATAGTATTACCAAATTAAAAGGTCCCCGGAATATTTTCCGGGGACCATAATCTCGGTGCTGCTGCCAAGCGTAACGCGACCGAAATCAACCTTATTACGGCGAACTGACAAGACAAGTGCAATCCAGGATGTACGAGTGTGGGCTTAGAACAGATGCCCTGAATTCACTCGCCTAGATTCTGAAGAAAGGTGTTTCCACAACCTTATCAGTCCAGAATACCTGAATCTGATATTCGCCGGGACCAACTTTGACGGCCGGTGCTACAACAGCGCCATCTTCATTTGTCTTGCGGCTGAATACTGTGCCTCGTTCGCTTTCATTGATTCTTACTTCAACGTCAGCCAGTGCTTTATCATCCACATCTTTCGCCTGCAACAATAGTCGCAGTTGATCTTTGTCGACCAGCCAGCCAAGATTGACTTGAATCTTGGTGTTGTCGATCTCTTTCTCGAACGTACCGAGCGAGACCAATTGGCTGCCCACTCCACGCATAGCTCCTGCCGGAACCATTTGACGCCATTGCATACCGACAAGCATATCTTGCCAGGTGTTGATGGCGGCATCGCGGGTAGCACCAACCAGATCCTTCAGTTTCAAAGCAACTTTTGCTGTTGCCACTGAAGTCTCACCCATCAGTCTTGCGGTCACGCGCTTCACAATCAATTCATCCTGCTTCGAGAGTTTCAAAAACTCGGAGGCATTCCACATCGCACGATCGAATACTGTGTTTTCGCCGGGCAACGGGAGCTCTTCGAAGTTCTCTCGACAGAAATTCTCGAATGCGATTGCGCAGTCACGCTCATCGTTTATTTCCAGAACTTTTGCCAATTTGTCGTTAAGAGTAGTCATCGCCGTCTCCTAGATGCATAACTCGTCCTTATCCAATTTCGCTTTGAACGCTTTGAGTGTTCGGACGATCTTCTTGTCGACTGTATCTATACTCTTAGCTTCCATTTTTAGACACGAAATCAAATCTTCTCTCTTGTACCCTTCCACATACTTCAAAAGGAAGCAGGTGCGGTGGATTCCGGGCGGAAGCTCTTTCAAAATCTGATCGATTAGATCATTAATTAGAGCTCTAGAAGCAGGGTCGAGGTTTTCTTTATTTCCTACAACCCCATACTCCCATCCAAACATATCTTCAGGCGATCTGCCATCGTCTCTATCGAACATGGAGTCTAAAGAGGTAGTGCGATACTGGCTGGTCGCCGTGGTTTCGTCGAAAGACTTACCGGGAGCGACGGTCTTAACCAGCATTATCTCACCGTCCATCACCTGGGAAGAACTGGCGACAGTAACCTCGACAGAAGATCTTTTCTCGTCTTCCTCTTGCCTCTTGTCTGCTCGCTTTCTCAGTTTGACCTTGTGATATCTCTCAAGGTTCTGAGCAATCGCCTTGTTGCAGGCGCCCAAACAGTAAAGAGCTAGATTGGCTTCCGGATGGCTTGGATCAAAATGCTGGCTAACCATGACAAGCGCGTTTTGCAGGATGTCTTCTATATCCTCGTCAGTGGCCAAACGAGCCCGAGAGCGGATATAGCGCATCATTCGTTGAGGGGTAAAATCCATGTCCCCTCTTAAAAACGCCCGGCTCTCTCGATCATTCATCTGAACTTATAATTCCACCCTCATCCTATCTTCTAAAGAACTATATATGATTCCGCTGATTCCTTACCAACAGGACAGATATTACTGCGCACTAAATGTTAGCAAATTGTAAGACTAGTGCCATGACGCCTAGCGCTTACATTTAACACTCAATCTTTCAGAACACTTTCAAGCACTCGACCGGAAAATCGGCAAGTTCTCAGGTATTCTTGTCTGCGAATGCGACACTTACCAATCAATCTGATCATAGGCATATGTGCCAGTATTGCCATGGCACAGACCGATAAAACTTTCGTTTTTGCATCTGAGGTTGCAAGCAGCAGTAAAGGCGATCGGTCACTCAATCGAAATTCTAGTGCTATCAAGTCTGTTCAACAACCTCCTTCCTATATATACACACAGACGCAGAACAAATCTCGGATTCTTGCAGCTGCCCCTTCACGCTTGCGAAAATCACTCGCCCAGAGAGCGGGCGTAGATCCCTCTCAAGCGCCTCCAACCACCTCGCCGGTCGTCTCAGCAGCAGCAGGCGATTTGCCAGTGGCCACACCTCAACCAGCTGCCGGACAACAGACTCCATCCACAGCTTTAGAAGGCAATAGCACAGCCGGCACTGTCCCACCAAGCACAAACAGCAACGGAACCCAAAAGCAATTCCCTCAAGGTCCGGCCATGGGTGTAATCCGCTATGAAGTGGATGCCAGCGCCGATAACCCCAAAGTATCAGGTGGCGTCTCAATCTTCAAAGCGTTGGACGAAGCTCTGGTGAAAAACCCCCGAGCCGCTGCCATACGGTCGCTCCTTCCCGTCACACAATCAGAACTCGCCAGAGCTACAGAACAACCGCCTCCAGCCTTTGTATTCGATCGTGGTATCGCCGCAGAGCAAGTTCGCCGCGCCGGCGTGCAGTTCGACTGGGAGCCCCCCTGGAAGCTGATTCTTAGATTGCTGGTAGCACAACGAATGGTCGATCAAGAGAAGCTCGACTTGATGGCTCAACTCTGGCAGCTGCGCGCAGCCGTTCGAATG
Organism: uncultured Candidatus Obscuribacterales bacterium; assembly: GCA_964436185.1. GTDB lineage: Bacteria > Cyanobacteriota > Vampirovibrionia > Obscuribacterales > Obscuribacteraceae > CAYTDR01. The sequence goes on from CAYTDR010000481.1 coordinate 4,255, forward strand.
GCTTATACCGAAGTGGTAGTGGCCCAGGAGACCCTGGAAACGCTAAATAGCCTCTACGAACTTGCCAACAAGCTGCGCATAGTGTCGGAGAGACGGTTTAAGGTTGGGGACGTTCCCGAGCTGGATTTGCTCAAAGCCCGACTGGCTGAATCACAATACGATGTAGACAGGCAGGTTGGTGTTCGGCGCGTGATACAGGCCAAGCAGCTCCTGAATATCTACATGGGCAGACCACCGGAACAAGACATTGTCATACCGCGGCTCCCATCCTTCCTTACTCAACAGGATATGTTCAAAGCTGAGCTGATAAAACATCCTCTATTGCCTGATTTTTCAATAAGCGTTGCCAACCTGCAAACTTACATCGAGCTATCCAAAGAGAATCGTTATGAACTGAAGAGTATCAAGCAGCAGATCCTGGTAAACAAAGCCAACAGGATGAACGCCATAGGCGATATCGTGCCGACGAGCCAGTTCTGGATAGGCAGCTCGGTAGCCGGTAACCCACCTGTCGGTCCGAAACTGAGCGCATACTACTTCGGTTTAAACGTGCCGACCAACATGACCAGCTTCCATCAAGGCGATCTATATAAATACGACGCCGTTGGCAGGCAGCTGCGATATCAGACAGGCGGGCTCGAAAACATCATCGAGGGAGAAGTTGCAGCAGCCTACAACGGCATGCTTGCCGCCAGAACGAAACTGCAAATGTATGAAGAGCATGTTCTCGCTGACTCCTTCGAAGTCGCTCGCTTGGCTCAACGCAGCTACGAGGTCGGTCAATCAGATATTACTTCCACAATTCAGGCACAGCAGAACAACGTGCAGATCCGCAGAGAATACCTGGAAGCAATACAGCTCTATCAGCAAGCCTTCACACAACTAGAACAAGCCTGCGGCACCCCGCTTCTGGAAGAGCACTAGAGCTTGGAAGCAAAGTGAATAGCAAACCTTTTACCATAAGCAGTGCGAAAAGCTTCTCGTTCAAGGCAGATGGATGCACCGCCGGCGAAGCCGACTCTCGAAAATCGTAAAAAGCAAGAAGTTGCCTTTCCGATTTCTTTGTCCCATACATGCATACGCATGGCGCAAGCGATAACCATGCTTGTCCTACAGGGCAGGGCGTGACCGAGGAGCCTGTCGAAAGGATCGGTATCTCCTATGAAGCAGGAACCAATGTATCTGTGGGCCAATCGCGATCGCAATCTCCTTCAGGGAGGGGAAGGCGTCAAAGTCCAAGATCACGGGTCTCTTGCTGGAATTTATTCAGCCTTGCATAAGCACTATCGGCACTGTTAGGAGCGACTATCGGCGCCACTATCGCCGGTGCGATGGTATTTATCACATCCAGTGCCACCATTCCGGCAAGCGCAGCTTTTGAGACACCACCCTCCGAACCTGCAAGCACTGACTTCGGCTCTTTCAATTTCGGACGACGAGCAAAAAGCCCGGCTCGACCAGGAGTCATCGTGGGAGTGAAAACAATCGTAGTGGCATCTCCCTCCAGACCTCCTGATTGCGGGTCTACCCGCACTTGACTGGTGGGACTGGAAAATTCAAAAGCGCGGGGAGATTCAAGACCCGTGATATCCGCCAGCTTTATACGCGACGTCTTCCCTTCCGTGGTCTGAAAATCCAGGCTATCAGGATTGATTGCTCGAATGCGACCAGTAAGCACCTGACCATCGCCGGTTTGTAGGTTGTCCTTCGATTTGAACTTATCTAAGGAGTTGAGCCAGTCGCCATCCAGAAAGTAGGCGGTTCCTGTGATTGCTGTTCCACCCGCACTGCTCTGGCTTTTAATCGAAACAAGCCTTCCTGAAAGCACAGTATGACCGTCGAACATCCAATCAGGAACCGCTCTAACGATTATGCGATCGCCGCTGAGAACGGCTCTTCCCTGCGGTAGCTTGACGGTCCCCAGATTGGCAGCATTGACTCTCGCTTCTACTTTGTCCCTGTTGTCAGCAGAGCGCTCAACCTTAATAGGAAGAGCAAGAACCGCCGGACCGCTCAAAGTGAAGCAGGCAGCAACCAAGATCATAAGCTTTGTCTTCATAGAGTCCTCAGAATCGCCGTTTCGACTGAATGACCATCGAACAGAGACATTTTCCCATGCCCGCAGA
>CAYTDR010000482.1:0-6373 GCA_964436185.1 uncultured Candidatus Obscuribacterales bacterium
GTCCGCAAATTCATTAATGGCACCGATAAACATGTTGTCGCTTATCCTGTCCAGATGACCACGGAATCGCAGCCAGACTCCAGCAGGAGAGATATGGTCTGTGGTGCACTTTCCTCTCGCTTTGAGAAGAACAGGCAGGTCTTTATAGTCATCGCCCATCCATGCGGTGAAAGGTTCCAGAAGCTGGAGCCGCTCGCTGTCTGGTTTTACCTGTACCCTGAGATGTTCTCCATTGGCCACTGGTCCAACGTAACCTGACTCCTCCGAGATAAATCCTTTCTCTGGAATATCTGCTGCGACCGGAGGTGGATCGAGAGTGACCTCGGTGCCATCCTCGGCTTTGAGTTTGTCTTTCAACGGATTAAAAGCGAGCGTCCCGGCAAAGGCGAAGGCTGTAACGATCTCCGGACTGCCAATAAACGCATAAGTCTCAGGGTTGCCATCGTTGCGTTTTTGAAAGTTGCGATTGAAAGACGTAATGATGGAGTTCTTGTCTCCTTTCTGAATGTCGTCTCTCTTCCACTGTCCGATGCACGGACCGCAAGCATTCGCAAGAACTGTCCCGCCCATTCCCTCCAGCTTTTCAAGCTGTCCGTCACGTTTAATCGTTTGATGAATCTGCTCCGAGCCAGGCGTAATGAGGAAACCGCAGTGAGCCTTCAAACCCTTCTCAACGCCCTGCTCTGCCACGCTGGCGGCTCTCGACATATCTTCATAGGATGAGTTGGTGCAGCTGCCAATCAACGCGAAACGCAGCTCCGGAGGCCATCCGTGCTCCTTCACATCCTTAGCCAGTTCCGATATGGGTCTCGCGATGTCGGGCGAATGCGGTCCCACCACATGCGGTTCCAGTGTTGTCAGATCGATTTCCACAATCTTGTCGAAGTACTTGTCGGGCTCTTGTTCAACTTCGCTGTCTGCACGCAAGAACTCTGCGTACTGTTCGGCTAACGTAGCAACATCTGCACGTTCTGTAGCTTCGAGATATCTTGCCATGCGTTCATCGAAGGGGAAAATTGATGTTGTTGCACCAAGCTCCGCTCCCATATTCGTTATGGTGCCTTTGCCGGTACAACTGATCGAAGCAGTTCCCGGACCGAAGTACTCGATGATGGCTCCGGTTCCGCCGGCGACGGTGAGAATTCCAGCAAGCTTAAGAATTACGTCCTTCGGCGAAGTCCAGCCGTTAAGCGAGCCTTTTAGATACACGCCGATCTTCTTGGGCCAGCGTACACCCCAAGCCTCGCCAACCATTACATCAACGGCGTCTGCGCCGCCGACACCGATGGCGATCATACCCAGACCACCGGCATTTGGTGTGTGTGAATCAGTCCCGATCATCATGCCGCCCGGGAAAGCATAGTTTTCCAGCACCACTTGATGGATAATACCAGCACCCGGTTTCCAGAAGCCGATTCCATGTTTGGAGCTGGCGGTACTGAGGAAATCATATACCTCTTTGTTCTCTTCCAGCGCGACAGTCATATCCTCATTGGCACCTGCATATGCCTGAATCAGGTGGTCGCAATGCACCGTTGTCGGAACTGCTACAGTTTCGATTCTCGCTTGCATAAACTGCAGCAGAGCCATCTGCGCGGTGGCATCTTGCATCGCCACACGGTCCGGACGGAGGAAAGAATAAGTGTCGCCACCTTTGGGAACTCCCTCAGCGGGCCAGTGGTCGAGATGAGCGGTAAGGATTTTTTCCGTTAGAGTGAGCGCCCGTCCGTACTTGCTTCGAGCCTCGTCATACTTCGCTCGTCGACTCTCGTAGAACGCCTGGTATTGCTTTGGACTTAACTTTGTCATCTCTACTCTCCACGTCTTGACTTCGTGACAGTTTCTCAAATTATGCTCAATCTGACTGCTTCCATGCTCAACAGCCAGTTACGACATCGCCATTCGATCGACACGAAAAGACTGTCAAGCAGCCTGACTCTGCTTGGCGAGACAGCTTGAGACTTTTCATTTTACTCTATACGCAAGCTCGAAGGCCCTCATTGCCACGACCTCGACAAAATCTTTAGTTTTGCCCAGCAGCACGTGCTACGGTCCATCGAACCGTCAACACCCCGCGACAATGACTCAGGACGACCTTCTTGTCGTCTAGTTTCGCGCGAATGAGTGATCACATTTTGGAAGTGATTCTTCATTTTCGCAGTCGAAAAGGGGAAGGGAACGATCAGTACACTCACATTGCCAGAGAGAAAGAGTGAAGGGACTTGGTAATCACTAAAAAGCCATTGTGAACGCTCCCATCAGTCAATCGTGTGCGTGCCATCAAATGCAACACCATTCACTCACTAGCGAAATGTTCAGCACGATCTCTACTCACCATTCCCGCATTGATTGCGCTTTGCAAATCCGTAAACGGCCCATTTGAAGTGATGCATACTAATCTTGTGAAACCCACAGTTTTCCATCTCTCTGTAGGCGTCATCAACATTCCAGTTTTCTCTCGCCATTCGGTAGAAGGCCATCAACATGCCGGTTCGATCCGAGCCGTGTTTACAGTGAACAAAAATAGGGCGGTTAGACTCATCGTCAATAGTGCGGAAGAATTTTTCAATTTCCTCATCAGTTGGATGCACCCAGTATGTCAACGGAATGCCGACGAAATTCAAATGGGCGGCCTCAACCTTTAGCTTTTCCTCTTTGACCGCCAACATATTCCAGCGTAGGCAAATGATTGTTTTTATCCCAATTTGCTTGAGCTGTTTCAGTCCAACATCCAAATCGGGCTGCCCGCCTCTGTATAGCCAATCGTTGACTTGACGAAAGTTAGTGATCTGAATTTCTTTCGGATCGATCATGACATTGCGGACTGTAAGCGAGTGAGTCAGTCAATTCTACTATAGCAATTTCAACATTTGCTCTGTGGCCTTGTCGAGCTGTTTCTCATAACCATCTTGACTCATGGTGTCATTCTTCACTTCGACATCCGGCTCCACTCCATTACCCTCCAGACGAACACCTCCCACAGTTCCATCAAAGACAGCGACATACAGTGAGGATCGTTTATCAATTGGGACAAGCCGTCCTCCGAGAACTGCTCCGGCCGTTCTTGTCCCTACCAGGCGCGCCCTTCCGGTCGATTTGAGACTGAAAGCCAGCAACTCCTTGCCACTGCGGCTACCACCATTAATGATCGCGACCAGTGGCTTTTCGTAGTAGTACAGAAACCTGGACTTTTTTCCGTCGCGATCGACAGTCTCAAAAATCGGATATCCCCCTTTAGGTCTATAGAATCTATCGAGGTCCTCCAATCCGTTTCCACCATAACCATCTCGCAAGTCGAGAATGATTCCATCGGTTTCCGAAAGTTTATTTTCTAGAATTGCATCAAGTGCTTCATGCGATCTGCCACCACCGCACCAGACATGAACGTAGCCGATTTTCTTTCCGTCTCGCTCCAGGATTCTCGCGCTCTTTTCCATGGAATGAATGTATTGGTCGTAGTAGTCCTTCTTCTCCGGTTTGATACATAAGGTAATCCGCTCACCATTTCGGTCAACAATGAGTTTTTTCACGGTTCCTGAAGACGTCAGAAAGTTTGCATGTCCTACAAAAGGAGATCCGTCGATACTAATAATGGTATCGCCAATTTTCAGACCGGCTTTGCTCGCCGGACTATCATCGAGAACGAAACGCACCTGGTTAGCAGCAAATGACAGTCCCCCTGCTTCAAAGCCGATAAAATCAGCTTTACCGATTCCCAGCTTCGGATTAAAGCTGGAAAAGAGGGAGTGAAGGAAGTAGTAAGTCTCATCATTGAGAGTGACAAACTGGCAATGACTCGAATGCAGCTCACTGATAGCCTTATTCATCCCGCTTGACAGCTCTTTCAGATTCTTACTTTTGACGATTGCATCCTTGCTTCGCTCAAGGGCTCTAGGCCAGTCCTGAGTGGATAACTTCTTGCTGTACAAGTATTTCCTCACAGCCTTATCCACTTTGCTTAGCACGTTATTCGTGTCCGATTCGCTGACGCAATATGAGGACGGCAATTGAGTCGAACGTTTTTGCTTAGCCTGCTCCGCGGAGAAAGAGGCGGAGGGCAACATTAGCGAGGCTGTCAACAGGGCAGCCAGCCTGAGTTTTCGTCTAAACATCTGTCGAACCTGAGGTCCTGAGCGAGGTCATACACCAAGACCGACATCTTATCAGATTTCGCGTTACCTCGAAGAAGCACCACCAGCTTCCAATTGCATCTGAATCTGTCTGCCCGCGATTAACTTAGAGCTACCGAGTCACTGCGACCTTGAGGGTATTCTCGATTCGCGCGAGCACATCTTCGGACAGCTCCACATCCGCTGCTTTCAAGTTCTCATCGATCTGGGTTGTTTTGGTGGCACCGATAATGACACTAGACACGTTCGACATACGAAGAATCCACGCCAATGCCAACTGTGACATCGTAATTCCGAGATCACGTGCGATAACGCCAAGCTCTTCGACTTGACGCAGTATCTCATCTGATACCAGGTTGTTGCCCAGCATGAACATGTTCGAGCGACTGTCAGCGGCTCTCGAGTCTTCCGGAAATGGTTGTCCAGGCTTATATTTGCCCGTCAGCACTCCCTGAGCAAGAGGCGAGAAAACAACCTGACCGAGACCGAGGCGCTCACTGACCGGTATAACTTCCTGCTCGACAGTTCGCGTCAACATGTTATAGCAAGGCTGATTGGACACAGGTGGTGCCGCATTGATTGATTCGGCAACCTTACAGGCTTGTTCAATCTGGCTGCCGTTCCACTCACTAACGCCCCAATAGAGAATCTTGCCCTGTCGGACCAGATCATCCATCGCTCTCACGACCTCGAACATGGGTACGCTTGCATCGTAGCGATGACACTGATAGAGGTCAATGTAGTCCACGCTCATCCGTTTCAAACTGGCATGGCACTGCTCGAAAATGTGTTTGCGAGAAAGCCCCCTGTCGTTAGGACCTTCGCCCATCGGAAAGTATACCTTGGAGGCAAGAACCACAGACTCGCGGGATAAGGTGCTCAACGCCTTCCCGACCACGATCTCTGACTGTCCCCGAGCATAAACGTTTGCTGTGTCGATGAAGTTGATTCCTGCGTCATGCGCATGATGAATCTGCTTCATTGCCGACTCGGATTCGACAGCACTACCATAGGTAAGCCAGCTGCCAAGCCCGACTTCGCTCACCTTCATGCCCCATTTGCCCAATTGACGATATTTCATCTCACATCCTCCACTTACTGAGAATCTCTTGCCAGACTCTGGTTACGCCTGAGCGAACAGCTAAGAATCCTTCGCGTGCTGTGTTTCCGGCTGCTTGAGGGGCAACCAGAAGATAGTGATGATACCAGGAATGGACGCCAGGAAACTGATCAGAAAGAATTTCTCGTAGCCTTGCGAGTCAACGAGTTGCCCGCTGATGGCGCCTGGAATCATCAATCCCATAGCCATTATGGCTGTGGCAATGGCATAGTGCGCCGCTTTGAATTCCAACTTGACTGTAGTGAGAAGAAAAACTGTATATGCCGCGGTTCCCAAACCATATGCAAACTGTTCAACAGAATTGACCAGGATTGGAAAAAGCAGATGGGCATCGAACCATCGCAGTATTTCGGCGTTGCTTGTGAAACCTGCGGCCAAATTCGTGACATTCAGATTCAATATTTGAGCATGTCCAGATGGTCTTTCGGCAGCCAGCCACCAGTACAACAAGATGGCACCGTTTTGAATGAGAGCGGTTGGAAACAGGCATGCCTTCAATCCGAATCTGGAAACCAGCCAGCCACCAAACAACCCGCCTACGAGCAAAAAGGCCACTCCGATGGTGCCATAAATGATTCCCAGATCAGCAGTAGAGATCTTCAAACCACCTTTCGATACCTCATCAAGAAGAAATGGCGGGGCCATTTTCAACATAAGTGCATCGCCGGCCCTGAAGATGAGGATATAAGCAATCACTACTAATATGCGAGGCTGATCAAGCCAGGTCGAGAAGGCTCGTGCGAAGTCCTTCGCTGTTAGCCCGCCAGGTTGCAAATTGCTTGTTGGAGGTTTCACCGGCTCGGGCAATACCAGACGATGGAACGCTGCACAAATAATGAAGAGCAGTACGCAAACAGAAAAGGCCGCGCACCAACCTCCTTTTATGCCTAATTGAGTTGTCTCTGCAAGTTTGCCGGCAAGAAAAACCAATCCGCCGGAGCCAAGCAACCAGGCGACCTTGTAAAAAGCGTTTCGCACACCGACATAGAGCGCCTGCTGTTCTTTGTCCAGGATATCTAAATAGTAGCCGTCGATCGCAATGTCGTGTGTAGCTGAAGCTACTGCCATGGCAAGAAAAATTGCCACTGTTACATAAAACGGATCGGGAAGGTAGGTTCCGATC
>CAYTDR010000483.1:0-6373 GCA_964436185.1 uncultured Candidatus Obscuribacterales bacterium
GGAGTTCTGAGATGTGACAAATATTTGTCTCTATCTGCGGTGCTCATGGATTTCAAGTCTTTGAGCAACTCCGGGCTGGCATCAAGAAGCGTCGTTTTGAAGTAACCCTTCTCGTCGAATGATGTTTTGCCTGTGGGGCTGCCGTCCGGGCTTCTCTCATGGACTGCTTCCGGTACCCACGTTTCTATTCTTTTTCGCTCCAACTGTTTGGATGTTTCTACAGAGGTAAAGAGTTTGCGCAAGGTTTCTGCAGGAAGATAGCCCTTCTTGAGTATGGGTTCCACGAATGCTTTGTAATCCTCCGCTCGCCCGCCGACCGCAAGGGTTGCGGCTTCTTCGAAGTGCTTTCTGAAGGCAGCGTCGGTTTTCAGTTTTTCCTTGAGCTCCGGATGTTTCGCCAGTTCTCGCGCGATTAGCTGTACTGAATGTTTGGGATCAGAGCCAAGACCTCCGGGGCTGCCCATATAGAGCTTCTGAACGAGGTTGATTTCCGGACGCGCTGGAGGATTGCCTTTGTCGTTTACGATTTCACTAATCAGGCTGTCAGCAGCCTTTCGTTGATTGGCTGTCCAGGGAAGTTTGTCGAGCAGCGCTTTTACATCTGCTCGATAGTCTTCATTGTCTCTCAGCGCCTTGCGTTCCGCCGGATTCATGTTGGCGATGATCTCAAGGGCCGCTCCTGGTTTGTTGGAAGCCCAGGCTTCACGCAGGTGGAAGAGCGCGTCCTCTGCCGGGACTCGAATGTCCGCTTTCTGGGATTCGTAGAGGCACTTCTGGTAGTGCGTCAGGTCCGCTTTCGCTTGTGGAGAAAGAGACGCTTCCAGTGCCGCTCGTACGATGATTGCGTCACCGGCTTTGGTACCGTCAGCATCTTTCAGTTTTGCGGCCACTGTTGGATCGCTGACTGCCGCCTTGAAGAATCGCGACTTATGGTAGCTCTCTAAAGTCCCTTTCTGCTCCGTATCGAGCTTTCCGTCCTTGTGAGCGGAGAACAGCTCGAGTGATTTCTTCTCCTCGGCAGTGAGCTGTCCTTCTTTCTTTTCGCCTGCGGCCAGGCGACGGCTCAGATTCGCGCCTCTATCGATCGACTGCTGCAAACGCCATCCTCTGGTGATGTCGTCTACGGTCTCCAGCTCTCTTTGAATATCGCGTCCACGAAGGAACCGGCCCAGGTTCTCGTCTTTCGAGAATGCCTCGAAGGCGGCTTTGTCCTTAGGATCGAGGTTACCTGCCTTATTTGACCGGAACGTCGCCAGAGCCGCTTGCTCCTCTGCCGTCAGTGTGTCTTGCTTCCGACCTCGGGTAAGCTCTCCATCCAACTGACGTCCTTGCTCGATGCGCTTGAACACCTTATGGCCTTCAATTATCGAATTGTATTTGTCCGCTTGTTGATCTCGCCAGACTTTCTCAACTTCCTTGGCAGTCTCCAATCCACCCTTGATCCCCTTTTCACCAGCCCACTTTTTCAGTTGCGAAAATTCAGCAAGAGCGGCCTTGTCTTCAGGATTGAGGCTGTTAGCCTTGTCCAGCCGGAACCTTGAAAGATCTTTTTGTTCTTCTGCCGACAAAGTGTCTTTTTTTCTTCCTCGGCTGAGCTCACCATCGAGCTTACGACCCTGCTCGATTGACTTGGATACCCTGTGACCTTCAAGGACTCCCTCCAGTTTCGCGCGACCTTCATCAGCAAGACCAGGTATTGCTTCTTTCAGTTTGGCTGGATTGGTGTCGGCAATACGATTGAGTTTGAGGGCATGCTCGATTTTCTCCGAGATCAGATCCTGGGCTTTGCGGACGAATTCCCCACTGCCGAGATTCAGACCCATGCCGCGGAAGATATCCAGTTGATAAGCTGAGTGAACTGTTCGCTTGTCTCCGTTAGGGTCCGTGATTGTCTTGTGTTCTTTCCTGTCGTGTCTGGCGCCCGCCATCAGTCTTGCGAATGATTCCGCGGACATGTCCTCGATTAAGGAAAGGTTCGCCGAATGATTGTTAGTCCAATGTCCGCCGATGCCGACGATGCCGTCGGAGAGGTCTCGTCCTTCGCCTGAGGCACGGCCCATCGAAGCTTCGTAACCAAATGCGGTGCGAGCCGAGCCCCACCAATGCAGCCCACGTAGAGCCTTATCCATGCGACCGTAGTAGTCGTGCGCTTCTCGTTCTGTTGGCGACATGTCCGCAACAGCCTTGCCGGAGGCGGCTAACTCTTTACCGGACCTGTACCTCGCCTGTTCGTCGAGTGACATTGTTTCCAGGGCTCTATGATAATCCTGGCTGTTATTGATGTAGCCGGTCGCCCTTCTGATCGCGGTAAGCGTAGACGCCTTGCCGTATTTCAAATAGTCCTCTGCAAGCTCGACGGAGTAGCCATCGATACTCTCCGTCGTCACGCCACCTTTATGCGTGGTTCTAGTGGTAAATCCTCGCTCGATCTTTTCCTTGCCGCCTCTCTCCGCGATGTATTTTCGATGGTCATCTGTCGCAACGTCCTGACCTAGAAGAGTAGTTAAGTAAGCCAGCTTGTTGGGGTCGCGTAGCGAAAGATCGAATAACTCTTCCATCTTCTCGTTTGATCTCAGTTCTTTGCCGCGGCTCGCGAACTCTGTCATGGCTTTGCTGTAGAAGTCACTGCCGGTCAGCCCTTTTACGTGATCAGAGAGAGTTTCTCCATACAAGGTGGACATCGCCGTATCGATGTTCCGGCGACGGGCTTCACTGGCACTGCCCAAGATACCAACGCTTGATTCGCGGATGGCATTGTACGCGCGATCGCGATAGAAAAACCAGGATCTCTCCTCGGCCGCGTTGACTTTGAGACCGATTGCGTCTCTCTCTTCAGGCAAGCCGCGTCGCAAGAAGTGTCCTGCTGTTCGCACACCCCTGAAAAATTCTTCGCCTCCTACCGCCGCGATCAGGTCTTCGCGCAGTTTTTCTGGAGCCTTCGGATTGTACTTGCGGCTGAGGAAATAAATTTGCTCCGGATCCAGATCATCCAGAGCTTCGATGAACCGAGCGTCCTTGCTGCTTTGATACCAAAATTTCAATCCCTCATTAATCTTGGCCAATCGGCCATCCAATCCAACCGGCTCCGTCAGTTCAAGTTTGGTGCCATCCAGGCCCTTTGCGAATGATTTGTCGAAACAGCTACGTTCAATTAGAGTTCCAGTCTTCTGGTCGAGGCGTATGAATCCGCGCCAGCTACGATCGCCGCAAGACCAATCAAAACCGTTTTTGGTAGTCCATACTTGCTGGTCCGCGCCTTCTCCGTAGATGGCTTTGCTGACATGCGGTCCTTTTGCTTTAATGACATGGTCATCATCGGCGAGATCGTACACGAATTTCATGAGCTTGCCGTTGACGTCCCTTGTCTCGGTGAGCAAACCATTTTTGTCTCGCACGTGCATGGCGCCGTTAGACAAAGTGGTAATGATTCTACCGTCGGTGAGATGTGTGGCCTGGTCACCATTGCGGCGTAAAATCTTGAGGGTGCCGTCGTCGAGTACGGCAATGCGTCCTTCGATTTTATCCTTGGGATCCTTAGGATTTATGTATTCGTCTTTTGAGCCTTTCACCAGCTCGTAGCGCTTTCCATCTTCTTCGAAGGCTACGATCTCGTTTGCCTCGTTTCTCTCCAAGGAAAGGTCATGGTGACCTTTCACCTTCACCACTCGTCCTTGAGCGTCTCTGTGGACAGTGGCTCCATCGCCAGCTTTCTTCTCTATCGTGCCGATGAACTTGCCATCTTTGTCAAAACTGGAAGTGATCTTGGTGCCATCGTGTCGCTCTACCGAAGTCATCTGACCATCAGCCCGCTTGCTTACGATTGTGCCGTCAGTCAGCCTTGATTCGACTGCAGGCTCCTTGCCATCAAGCCGCCGTTTGACCATGTTGCCATCAGAATCTACATAAATCCGCATCTGCTCGGCTCGACCGGTCTCTTTGCCGTTAGTGCCGTATTCGCGCCAGTTTTTGCCGTCCTCGGTCGCCCAGTAATGCTTGGGATCACTACCGTAGCTGATCTTGCGTGGCTGTCCGTCGACTCCATGTCGAGACAGGGTTACCTCGTCGCGTCCTCTTGGTTGAACGGTGGTGACGCGCCCATTTTCTTTAGAGACGGTTGCGCCATCGTATTTGATGTGCCGTTCATGCTCGACACCATTCTTCGTCGAGGTCTCTACTATGTCACCGCCTTCAGTGACTTGAACTTTGCCGGTCCATTTTTCCGCTGGTTGAGATCCTTCCCTTATCCAGTCATCCGTTCCGGGTGTTCTCTTCCATGCATGACCATTGGCATATGTCAGTCGATCCATCTTGCCGTGGTCATCGTAACCGAACGATCGCACATTTCCTGCGGCGTCCTTGATCTCGATTGTTTGTCCCCGGTCGTTTTGCTTGATGTGTCCGTTATCAGGCATGTGTTTCGTGCGAACGTTCTTGCCATCGACCGTGGTTGTCTCCCACCCGTTCGGGTCGATGACTCGCTTTTCCCCCTGAGCGGGCTCGATGGTGATGGTGCCATCCGGCGCAACGGAACGTTTTTCCGTAACAGGAGTCGTCGTGCCTTCTTTCAGCCATCGATCCGGTTGCTCCTTGGGACCGTTGGGATCTCGAGGCAGTTTGTTCCATGTCGATCCGTCCGGCATCCTCATTCCGACAAGCTCGCCGCTTCTGGTGTGGACTAGATCGGTGCTTCTTCCGGTAGCATCTATGGTGCGCTGAACTTTGCCAGTATCCGCGGCGCGGACAACTACGGAGCCGTCACGATTGCAGATGGTCTCGAGTTTGCCGGCGTCGTCGCGTATCGTGAGATTTCCTTTCTTATCGAGAGTGAATTCGCCGACCAATTTCTTGCCATCGCGGGACACCCACTCGGTCTCTTTTCCTTTCTCGCTGCTGCGGGTCCAAGTCTTGTCTCCTATTTTGACGGAGAGCAAGCGATCGGGATTGTTGGGATCGCGCTCGACTGTCTTGACCACTCCGCGCCCATCCCGGCAAGCGATCACATTGCCGTTCTTGTCGCTGGTTACCCATGAACCATCGTCGCCGCTGTGCGTACTGATATCACCATTCTTGAAGTTAATTCCGGTTGCGTCGCGGGTAACTACTGTCTTACCGTCTTTGGAGGCAAAGCCGTACTCGCCGTTTTCCTTAATGAAGGGCGTCCCTTTGACAGTTCTCGGTGGGTGGGAATCTCTCAAGACGAACGACTCACCGGTGCTGTCGGTAGCGTCCCATACCCTGCCTCCGGTATCGCCGATGGTTTTAATCGTGCCGTCCTCACGACGCTCTACGGTAACTCGGTGTCCCTTGTTCGGATCAACGCCGATGATTCGCCCGTGAGCATCGTAGCGCGTTTGTCCACCTCTGCTTCTGGCATCTTCTACTTCGTGAGGACCTGCAGGCGTATCGACCCGGACAGCCGTGATCTCACCACCTTTGCTGGTGTAGGTCGTCTTGGCGCCAGCGACACTCTCTGCCGACTTGAGCGTGGTGGCAGCAGTCGTGTAATTGTGCTCGACAATGGCCGTATGACCGCTCGGGTGCACTATTTGTCTTTCGCTATAACCAACAGGCAGGTCAATCGAACCGTCAGGATGAACACGGACAGCATCCGCCATCCTTCCGGTAATGACTCGCTTGTCCGGCAGCGTCACCTTGCTTGGGGCCCTGTCCGTGGGATTTTTGTACTCGAGTTCGTAGTGCTTGCCAGCGCCGGTTGTTAGTGATACTAGCTGATCGCCCTGGCGAACAATAACTGCGCCGTTGGTATCAATGGTGGTGACTCGACCTGGTGTCTGGTGACTTACTACTCGCTCCTGACCGGTGGTGTGGTCAACTGTCGTTGTGCCTTTCCATTTGTGCGCGGTCCCTTCTAATTGCCATTCAGTCTTGGCTGCATTGGTAGCTACCCAGCGCTTGTCTGAACCAGGCGCTTTCATCCACGCAGGCTCTCTCTCAGAACCGTTATATCCGTAAGAGCGGGTTCCTCCTTTCGCGTCGACGACCTGGGTGATTCTCTTCTGGTCATCAAATGTGACCCGGGACCGATCTAATCGAGTCTCCACAAGAGAACCGCCCTCCGGTTTTACCCTCAGTGCGCCGTCGCTGGTAACGGTGCATTCTGCTTTGGGTCTGGTTTTCCCCGTTTTCTCATTCTTCCAGGTTCCGTCTTTCTGAACCGTCCACTGACCTTCCGCATCGCCGTATTCAACCAGTTTGTTACCATCACCGTACTTGTAATCGCAGACTCTCTCTGCCGTATCGCGAGTTTGGATTACTCGACCCTGTCCGTCTGTTGTTACCTGCGAGCGATCCACGAATGTGCGAGTGGACACGCCGGTTTTCTTATCGGTAATTTCTCTGCTGGCGTCGGGGC
>CAYTDR010000484.1:0-6356 GCA_964436185.1 uncultured Candidatus Obscuribacterales bacterium
CGGAAAACTCATGTATTGGTCAGCCATGAACGGAATCCCCTGCGAGTCTACTTCCCGAAAAATCTAATGCAACCTAGATTAGTGAGGATAGCGTAGACCAGCCATCTTCGTCATTAAAATAGCAACGCTCTTCAGGCAACGATATAGGACCGCCCATTAAACTCGGGTCGGCAGTGGAGACAGAGTTAGCAACAACAGGCAATGCTACGCTGCCGCTGGGCCTGAATTGATATTGCCCGCGTCCGTCCATCAGATACGGCTTCGGTCGGTTTGAAGGAGTTCCCTTTATGTAATTCTGAAGCACCCGTGCCCTGAGAAATCGATCTCGTCACCATGCACGGAGAAATCGATCTCGTCGGCAAATACTGAAAAATCTATCTCTCCACCATGGCGCACGACCAGGCTGCCGTTGTAACGGTCCGCCCTGAGTTCGGCCACTCTGCGATCGAGCTCTTCGATCAGGTCAACGATATACTCGAGATCGTTAAGGCTTTTCTCCTCGAATAGCCTCATTTCGCTTGCCTTCAACAGCTGTTCATATGATGTCGTTTGGGGAATTATCATTTTTGACATCGCTTTCTAGAGACCGCACCGGTCTGTTTCATCTATAGCGCGAAAATGGAATTTAGAGGTTGTAAACAGGAAATTATTTTTCTTTGATCGCACTGCCTATGATGTCATCCAACAGGAGTGTGCCAGCCTCAATTTTCTTCGATTCGCTTCTGACCATCTCCTCGTCCGGCCGGCTCTCTTCCAGCTTGCTCATCAACTTTTCCAGCTCCACATCAATCTCGCCTATGGTTGCATTCCAACGTTCGGATATTTCATGGCCACCAGTTGCTTCCATCCGTTCGCCGGCGTTCTTGAGAGTGAAGACCATCGATTCCATCGAAGCCACGCAACGCAGCAGTCTCTCCGGACTCAAACCGCCCTGTTTGACGGGTTTGCCTTCCTCGTCTCGTTTTTCCTTACTTTCAACCTGGAACACTTCTGACGATCTGCCAGCCTCGGGCTCCCTTTCCACGTGCGCCGGGTGCGGAAACAGGCAAACATCCTGGGCCATCGCCCGTAGTGCGCCGACTGAATTCTTCAGCTCTTTCAGTTCCGTTTCAGAGATCGAATCGGTTTGCTCGACAGCGGCGGTCAGAGGCCATTCAAGCGCTTTGGCACTGGCAATACCACCTTGATCGAGAACGAACAAATCAGCCGACAGACTGGTGTTTACCTGCATATGCTGGAAAGTCGTTATCGAAAGAATCTTCCCGTTGGTGAATAGAACCCATTCAAGAGGCAGGCGTGTTTTTGTATCGAGCGCTACTCTCTGTTGGCACAATCCATCTGCCTCAAGGACCTCTAGCAAATCCACGCGACCTAATCCGGGGTATTCGACGGGGGAAGAAGTTGCCAGGCAGCGCTGACTGGACTTCAGGTTCTTCAACGTGTCAACCAACAGGCTGCTGAAATCGGATTTAAGAATGTTGTATCCGTTGGCAGATCTGAGCATTTTCGAGTCCGGCGATAGACCGATGACAATGTGGCTGAAAAAGCCACCACCCCGCGCCTTCACCTTACCGTCCGGTTGCCTGACGACTATCGAGCCTCCCCGGCTGCTGCCTTCGGCAACTTCGAATCTCACTAGATTGGGACTCTTGAAAAAGAACCTGCCAGACTCGGCCAATTTCCTGCCGTTTTTGAATGTCACCAGGGTGCTTTCAAACTCATAATCCTTGATCTGCTTGAATTTACTGTCTAACTCGCGAAAAATCGCCACTCCATCGACTGTAGCGCCAGCTTTGAGCACCATGCTCTCAGTGGAAAGCACCTGGGCCGAATCTGCCGAACGCGGCATGACCGAGGCTCCCACCGGCGCAGCGCAAATGACCAGTATCGCAAGGAGCGAAAGTGCACTGCGAATCGGGACGCGAAGCCTGGTCCTGACCATCTTCACTAACGTCGCCAAAAGAGGGCTGGAGGAATTTCTTATCAAGTTTTTGTTTCCTATTCGAAGGGCACCACGATATCAACGCCTGTCTACCCCTTTTTTGACTGGGCGGGCGGGCGAAAATTTATCTGTGGTTGGTCGATCTCACTACTTCCACGGAACATGGCGCATGAATGGCAACGCCTTCTGAAACACTGCCAATCATCATTCTTTCTATCGCATCGCGGCTATGAGAGCCAAGGAAAATCATTGTAGCGCCTTTCGATTCTGCGACGCGCAGGATCTCCTCTCGAGCGTCTCCCTGCGGCGTGACAAATTCCACGGGAAATCCGCCCGGTAACGATTTGAGGCTGGAAGAACCTTCCTGCACTACCCTGCCTGCTTCTTCTGCAATGAGAGAAGCCTGTTTTTGAACAAACTCCTGCATGAGATCGTTCTGTTCGTCGAGCGCTTGAGACAGATCTGGAATTGCCGAAACCACTGTAAAACTAGTCCCGTCCGGCCAGGGATAGCAGAGAACTTGATTGAGAGCGGCTTTAGAGCACTCCGAGCGATCGAGAGCAACAACCACTTCACTCTTCTCTCGATTTTCAGCAGCTTTCACGATACGCACGGAGCAAGATGCATTGTTGAGGACCGACTGTGAAACGCTGCCCAGTAGAATTCGCTTGAAATTGCTCATTCCCCGGCAACCGAGCACGATCAGATCGGCTCTCCACCTGCCAGCCTCCTTGACAATCAAGGTTTTCGTATAGCCGTCCAGAACTTCGCTGCTCACAGGCATTCCGGGAAGTTTCGCCTCGATCTCCGCCTGGCACGTCTTCACCAACTCCTGCAGTCTGGTTATGTGGTGTTCTTTTTCCTGCTGCATGGCGACAAGCGGCTCGAAAAAATCGATTACGGAGATAATTCTGAACTCAGTCGCCTTTTCCCACTGGCTGGCAAGACAGTGCTGGACGGCCAATTTCGACGACTCAGAGCCATCTACGGCAATAAGTACCTTCATGTTCTCACTTCACTCTTAGAAAACTAAGTTATCCTACCACTTGAAGGAACCATTGCTCTGCATTGCGCAGCGATTTTACCTGGCTTCTCCAGCGCTGCGTCGATAGGCGGCTTCTCGAAAGTTAACCGCTGCCGATTTAAACTGTGCCAACCCTGAGACATCTATATACAGCAGACAAAGTTCCGGACAAGGCTACTGCGGCAATCCGGACCATAAGCGTCACCTCCTGAGAGCGGGTTTCGAAGAGCATCGCAAAACCGACAAAAACGTCAAAGTGATGATCGAACCTCGAGTGAACGACCATCACTTTGATGCTTTGCGTCAATCCGAATTTAGAGTGAAAACTGCAGAGTTTCGCTCATAATTCAGTTCGACAGCTAGTCTTCTTTTTCTATAACAACCGCAGCCATCCTCGCGTCGGATCGTCGCTGAAGAACGGCAACGTTCGACTCTACAGCACCGATGCCAATCAAGGCAGGTTCCATAGATTCTGACTTCTGGTTGGCAGGCATGTTTTCCATGACTACCGGCTTAGGAGCCTCGGTGGCGAAAGTTCTGGATGCAACTACATCAGTCAAAACTACCGTCTCACCGCTCGGAAGCAGAGCTTCTTCAAAGCGAACATACTTTCCATCGGAGTCGGTAATGATGACTCCCTTCAGTGAGCTCGCTTTGGGCAAGCATAGATTGGCTACTTCGATAGGTCTATCGAGCACCGCTACAACTTTGGTTTCATCGTTAGGGTCGATGACCATTGTTCCTTCAGCCAGTCTGAACGGCAGGTTAGCGTTGTTAGCTGCCATAACATCATGTTCGACAACTTCTACGTTGGCCTTCAGCATGTGATCCTTCTGAAGATGCGCAACATAATTCGCTACTTCCGCTTGATGAGACAGACAGTCTTTGATGGAACCGGCCCATTTGTTGGCCAGCCCTTCGGCTGACAAGTTGGCCAATTTAGCGCTCTCTGCATCAGCGGTAGTGACATAATAGCCACCAACGTGGATGGTGTATGCGTCATTGGTCTTCACTACTTTCACTATATCTGGTGTGATGTGTGAGCAGCGAACCAGAGCATTGTCGAAGTTATCCTGGGCAAGCCACGCACGGTGCTGACTTGTGAGGCCGCTAGCATCTCCTTGAATGGAAAACATGGGTTGATTCTGGAAAGTTACCCAGTCGCCCTGGTTGAACTGTGCAAACGCTGGACTGCTAGTCAACATTCCGAGGGCTGCTGCTACAGACAAAAGCAGTGGCGCTCGATTTGTCTTTCTCCTTCTCATGGCGTTTCTCCCTTTGATTGATAGATTGATTGATTTGATTCCCAAGTTACTCGGTTAACGCCTAGAGCGTTCCGATCGGCGCTGCCACTGCGATGGTTGTCGTCGAATCGGTTTCGAGTTCGAGTTCTGTTCCCTGTGGGATCGAGAATACAGAACCTTTGTTCATGAGCAGTCGCGAGGTGTGATAGTGCTGGTCGCGTTTGGTCATCGGCTGGTCTACCCAGGTACCGGTGATCAGTCCTTTAACCGCTGTATTTCCGGTTGCAGCGCTCAACAATCCCTGAGGATCAGCCTGCGGCTCTTCCACAATCCAGCGTCGATCTGCGTTCTTGTCGGAACCTTTCACATAAGCAACTTCTTCATTGCCGACGGGAAGGGTGTTGGGAAGCTCTCTTGCATTGGCTTCGAAGAACTGATTTGTCTGACCGAAGATGTGGGCATTAATTGGAATTTCCTGTCCATCCGGAGCTTCTAGTGAATAGAAGTCGATGGTTACAGCATCCTTATTGGGGTATTTGTTGTAGGTGTAAATACTTGCATCTACAACTTTGCCATGTACCAGAGTGCCCTTAGGTAGATAAGTCTTGTAGTCGGGTCCCAGGGCGAAGTCGCGACTCAGAGCGGCTGTTATGGAGTCACCAACTGTGGCGCCATCGAACTGGAAATCAGATACAAGCTTGATAGGCAGCTTCATATTGGAAGGCATAACCAAAACATGCTTGTCGAACTCTACCAGTGCCGTTTTGGCTGTGTCTTTAGTGGTGAGCAAACTCATATAAGTACTTACGGACTTTTCATCAGCAAGACAGTGCCGAATGCTTTCCGCCCACATTTCGGCCAACTCCATCATCGTCATATTGTTGCGCTTGGCGCTATTGGCGTCTGCTGTTACGATATGAAAACCACCGAGCTCCACTACTGGATGGCGATTTACGATTCGTACTTGCACCGCCGCTGGTGTACGATCAGCCGTTTTGATAAGGGCGCTGTCCAAGTTCTTCTGAACGATTTTCGCTCTATCTCCAGCGCTCCTCTTATCGGCATTGGCATCAATGTCGAACAAATCTCCACATAAAGTTATGGTGCGCTTTTCTCGCACAACGACTTCATCCGCGCCTTGTGCAGGAACCCATGCGAGTCCGGTTGCTACCAGAAGAGTCAGGGCGATAGGAACTTGCAATCTCCTTATGTCCATCATGTCGTGTTACTCCTTCTTGAATGTACAACCTTGAACGACAAAGTTGTGATTTCACGAGATATCCGCTAATAAATGGGGAGACGCTTCTATCTGATTAGCCTCAAAGATGTGACACCGCTCCTGCTGTTCAGCGCGGCGGGCTCTGACATGAGTGATTCAGAACGTTGGAAGCGAATGGCAGTCTCAGCCCACAGGGTGCGGGCCATTCCTTCGATTCGGGTGTCTCTCCACTTCCGCTTGAACTATAGCGAACAATCTCGTCGATGGTGCGGAACTGTCACGCTTAACTTCAAGAGCCAAAGAACGCGCACAGTTGCGGCGTTCCGGACACAATCATCGCGGATGCGAAAATAAATTAGCACCAAAAGATCAAATCAATCCTCGTCTCATGGCATGAACCGCAGCTTGTGTACGGTCATCTACAGCCATTTTGTTCAGAATATTTCTCACATGAGTTTTTGCAGTCGCCAATGAGATGATCAATTTCTCAGCAATTTCCTGATTGGAAAGACCTTCAACCAGCAATGCCAAAACCTCCAGCTCTCTTGGCGAAAGCGCATCCGGAAGGGGAGGCAATGGTGTCCCGCGAGAAGAATAGTCGGTCCGATTGTTCTGCTGCGCAGTAGCGTGAGATCCGCCCATACTGCCTTGATATACCTTCATTACCCGGCCGGCGACAGTCGAATCCAGCCAGATATCTCCTCTGTTGACACTACGAATGGCGGTGTACAATCTCTCCGGCCCAACATCCTTGAGGCAGTAACCACAAGCTCCGGCGGAAAGTGACGCCAATATATCGCGCTCATTATCATGGGAGGTCAACATAATAATGTTGATGTCCTTATAGGTCTCCTTGATCCTTTGAGCAGCCTCTATGCCGTCCATTACAGGCATTCCAACATCCATCAAAACAACGTCCGGATTCAG